>JBDTSC010000166.1:0-8271 GCA_039931375.1 Ardenticatenales bacterium | reverse complement strand
CCGACAGCGATATACTCACCCCATGCACCCCCCGACCTCGCCCCGCCTCATCCCGCGCCTCGTGAGCGGCATCGCGTGGATCGCGGTCCTCTTCCTGGCGCTGCCCGTCGCGGGCCTCGTGTCGCGGGCGCCGCTCGGCCGCGCCGCTGCGGTGTTGGCGGAGCCGGCGACGAGGACCGCCCTGCGCCTGTCCCTGGTCGTGTCGTCCGCGGCGACGCTGGCGGCGCTATGCCTCGGGTTCCCGCTGGGCTGGGCGCTGGCGCGCGGCGCGGGCGGCGCCTGGCGGGCGGTGCGGGCCGTCGTGCTGCTGCCGCTCGTCCTGCCGCCGGTAGTAGGCGGGGTCGGGCTGCTCGCAGGGCTTGGGCGGCGCGGGCTGGTCGGGCCGTGGCTGGCGCGGATCGGCGTGCAGCTGCCGTTTACGACGGCCGGCGCCGTGGTCGCGGCCACGTTCGTGAGCCTGCCGCTGCTCGTGTTGGCGGTGGAGGCCGGATTCCGCGCCCTCGACCCACGCTATGAGGATGCCGCCGCGACGATGGGCGCCTCGCGCGGCTACACCCTGCGCCGCGTCACGCTGCCGCTCCTGGCGCCGCAGCTGGCGGCCGGCCTCGCGCTGGCCTTCGCCCGCGCCCTCGGCGAGTTCGGCGCGACGATCACGTTCGCCGGCAACCTGCCGGGCCGGACGCAGACGCTGCCGCTGGCGGTGTACGAGCGGCTGCAGACCGATCCCGATGCGGCCGTGCTGGTCTCGCTCGTCCTGGTCGCCGTCGCCATCGCCATCCTCGCGCTGCTGCACCGACGGTTGCTCGGCGCGCCATGAGCCTCGGCCGAATGCGATCCGCCACCGGGCGGCCGCCGTTGAGCGACCGCCGGTGAGCCTCGTCGTCGACGTCCGCCTCACGCGCGGCCCGCTCACGCTCACCGTCGCGTTCGAGGCGGCGGCGGGCGAAGCGTGCGCCATCCTCGGCCCGAACGGCGCCGGGAAGAGCACGCTGCTGGCGATCATCGCCGGGCTGGTCCGTCCGGACGCCGGATCGGTCGTGCTGGACGGAGTGGCGCTCGATCGCGCCGGCGTCGCCCTCGCCGGCGTTGGAGACGCCGAACCCGCCGCCCACGTGCCGGCGCGGTCGCGGCCGATCGGCGTCGTGTTCCAGGACCTCCTGCTGTTTCCTCATCTGAGCGCCGTCGAGAACGCGGCATTCCCCTTGCGCGCCCGCGGCGTGCCGGCGGACGCGGCGCGCGCCCGAGCCCTCGCGCTGCTCGACCGGCTCGGCGTCGCCCACCGCGCGGCGGCGCGGCCGGGCGCGCTGTCGGGCGGCGAGGCGCAGCGGGTGGCGCTGGCGCGGGCGCTGATCGCCCAGCCGCGCGTGCTGCTGCTGGACGAGCCGCTGTCGGCGCTCGATCGGCCGGCGCGCGCGCGGATCCGGGCGCTGCTGGGCGAGGTGCTCACGGCGTTCGACGGCATCGTCCTGCTCGTCACGCACGACCCGCAGGATGCGCGGGCGCTGGCGGACCGCGTCGTCGTCATCGAGCACGGCATCGTGGCCCATGAGGGCGCGGTGGCCGATGTGGTACGATCGCCCGGCGACGGGTTTCTGGGGGAGCTGCTTGCCAAGGGGGACGGCTGATGCACGGACGGGGGCGATCATGCCGCGCCGCGCGCCTGGTTGCCGGCGCGATCTGCGCGGCGGGCCTCGCGGGCTGCGCGGGGACGACGGCGCCATCCTCAGGATCGGCCGGCGCGCCGACGACAACGCTGACGTCCGCTTCGGCCGCAGCGTCCTCCGCCGCCTCGCCGCCGGCCGCCGAACGCGGGCTGACCGTGCTGGCCGCGGCATCGCTCGCCGAGCCGTTCGCGGAGATCGGGCGTGCATTCGAGGCGGCGAACCCCGGCGTGCGCGTGGCGATCAGCTTTGCCGGCTCACAGCAGTTGGCCACGCAGATCGGCGAGGGCGCGCCGGCGGACGTCTTCGCGTCGGCGAACGAGCGGCAGATGGATCGCGTCGTGGCGGCGGGCGAGGCGGACGGCGCGGCGGTGCAGACGTTCGCGCGCAACCGGCTGGTGGTCGTGACGCCGTCGGACAATCCGGGGGGCGTCGCGGCGCTGGCCGATCTGGCCCGGCCCGGCCTCAAGCTGGTCGTGGCGGCCGCGGGCGTGCCGGTCGGGGACTACACCCGCGCGTTCCTGGTACGGGCGTCCGCGCTGCCCGAGTTCACGGCCGCCTACAGCCCGACCGTGCTGGCGAACGTCGTCTCGTACGAGGACGACGTTAAGAGCGTCCTGGCCAAGGTGCGGCTGGGCGAGGCGGACGCTGGCATCGTGTACACGTCTGACGCGGGCACGGGGGTGGATGTCCGCCGGATCGACATTCCGGACGATCTGAACGTGATCGCCGCCTATCCGATCGCCCCGCTGGCCCACGCGAAGGACGCGGCGCTGGCGGAGCGGTTCGTGGCGGCGGTGCTCGGCGCGCCGGCGCAGGCGGCGCTGGAGCGATATGGGTTCATCCCCGCGGCGCGGCCGTAGCCGCGGCACTGCTACTCCTTGGCCCGCGCCGGCGCGTTGCAGTCGCGCGCGACCCGGTGCACGTCGCGCAGGCGGGGCGGGGCGGTCGGGTCGGCGACGTCGATCGTGTAGAACTCGAGGACGAGCTCGTGCGCGTCCGCGTAGCCGCGGATCGCGCCGTTCGCGTCGCTGACGCGGGCGACGCTGCCCTGGACGCCGAACTCCGGCAGCGCTTCGATCGGCGCGCCGCCCGCGCCGTCCACGATGTAGGCGAAGCCGTCGGGCCGTAGGATCCGCTCGTAGTTGTGCGCGTGGCCGGCGAGCACGACATCGGCCCCCCACTGGCGGTAGTTCCAGCCGGACGCGGAGGACATCGTGCGGTTGGAGCCGGGATCGAGGGATGACGAGTACGGCGGATGGTGCATCACGACCAGCCGCCAGCACGCTGTCCGCTCGGCGAGGCCGCGCTCGAGCCAGAGCCGCTGGTCCGCGAGCGGGCTGCGTTCGGCGGCTTTCGCGCGGGCGGGGATCGCGGGGTCCGGATCGGCCGCGTTGCTGTCGATCATGAAGAACCGCAGCAGCGGGTTCCGCTCGTCCGGCTTGGCGAACTGGCGCGTCAGGTCGCGCTGAAAGTTCGTACGGAACGCGAGGTCGGGGCATTGGCTGCAAATGTAGTCGTGGTTCCCGACGGCCGGCTCGAACCGATCCGGGATGTAGGCCCGATAGGGCTCCGTGTTGCGCTGCCACGTGTCCCACTTGCCGCGAGGATAGTTGTTGTCGCCCGTCGTCACGATGAACGCAGGGTCCCAGCCCTTCACCATCTCCGCCACGCGCGTCTCCGGCGCGCACGCCTCATCGCCGCCCATCGCGCACCAGCCGAAGTCGCCGATCACGGCGAACGTGACGGCGCCGTCGAACGCCACGTGCCGCTGCAGCGTCGGCAGGTAGAGGCGCGCCTTGATCGCGAGGGGCGGTTCGGCGGCGTGCGCCATCGAAGGCGATGGCGGCCGGACGGACCGCGGCGGCGAGGTTGGGGCGGCGGTGCCGGCGGAACCGGCGACGTGAAGCGTCGCGCCAAGCGCCAGGGCAAGGGCGATGCGCGCCAGCCGTCGATGATGGAGCACGGCGCAACTCCTCGATGCCGCGGGCCTGTCTGCCTGACGGTTCCTCTTGCGCCATGATAGGCCGCGGGCGCCCCACCCTACAACGGCGATCGCGTCGGCGTCCCCGCCTTGCGCGGATAGGATCGCGGCGTCGGCCGCCGCTTGTCGACGACGACGAGGTGCCGCGGACGATCCAGGCCGGGCAGGAAATACTGGATCCGAGGCCGCGACCGGCCGCCCAGGATCGACAGCGCGTTCACGCTCAGCGCCACCTCGGCGTCCGCCTCCGCGCCCTTGTACGCCAGGACGCGACCGCCGACGGCGACGAGCGGCAGCGTGTACTCGAGCACCACGGGCAGCGGCGCGAGCGCCCGCGCGACCGCGACGTCGAAGCGCTCGCGCAGCTCGCGCCCGCGGCCGGCGTCCTCCACGCGGGCGTGCAACGCGATCACGTTCGTGAGGCCGAGAGCGGCGATCGCATGCTCGAGGTACGCCACGACCTTGCCGGTGGCCTCGACCAGCGTGAAGCGCCAGTGCGGGCGCATGATGGCCAGCGGCAGGCCCGGGAAGCCGGCGCCGCTCCCGACGTCGACGACGCGCAGCGGCCGCGAAGGGTCGAGGTCGTCGAGCTGGCGCAGGCCCATCAGGCTGTCGACGATGTGCTGGACGGCGATGTCGGCCGGCGCCGTGATCCGCGTCAGGTTCACCTTCCGGTTGTAGGCGACGAGCTCGGCGGCCAAGCGCGCGAACATCGCCACCTGGTCGTCCGTGAGCGGAATGCCCTTGGTCGCGGCGACGCTGCGCAGGACGTCGGCGTCGAGGGCGTCGTCTAGGGCGTCGTCTGGCGGCGCGACGTGCGGGAGGTCGGGCGGCGGTTCAGGCGAGGGGTCGATCATGGCCCAAGTGTATACTGGACACGCTGCGCGGCGGGGATGCATCGGGCCGGCGGGCACGCCGACCGACCGATTCCCCGCCGTTCGTCGGGTTCGTGAGCGAACCCGAGCCCTGAATCGAGGCACCGCATGTCCACTGCGTCGACCGCCGCGGCCCCCGCCGCGGGCCGACCCTTCGATGATTCCTCGCCGACGGTCGGCGCCGCCCTGCAGCGCAGCCTCGCGGACACGGACCCCGCGATCGCGGCGCTCATCGACCTTGAGGCGGAGCGGCAGCGGACGGGGATCGAGCTGATCGCCAGCGAGAACTTCACGAGCCGCGCGGTGCGCGAGGCCGTCGGCTCCGTCCTGACGAACAAGTACGCCGAGGGGCTGCCCGGCAAGCGCTACTACGGCGGCTGTGAGATCGTCGACCGCGTCGAGGACCTCGCGCGCGAGCGCGCCAAGGCGCTCTTCGGGGCCGAGTACGCGAACGTGCAGCCGCACGCCGGCTCACAGGCGAACATGGCGGCCTATCGGGCGCTGATCCGACCGGGCGACCTGATCATGGCGATGCGCCTCGACCAGGGCGGGCACTTGACGCACGGCAGCCCGGTGAACTTCAGCGGCACGGACTACCGCGTCGTCGCGTACGGCGTGGATGCAGCGACGGAGCGGATCGACATGGACGCGTTCCGCGCCCTGGCCCTCGAGCACCGCCCGGCGCTGATCGTCGGCGGCGCGACGGCCTACCCGCGCGCGATCGACTTCGCGGCGATGGCCGAGGTGGCCGCCGAGGTCGGCGCCCGGCTGCTCATCGACATGGCCCACGTCGCCGGCCTCGTGGCCGCCAAGCTCCACCCGGACCCCGTGCCCGTCGCGGACATCGTGACGACGACGACGCACAAGACGCTGCGCGGGCCGCGCGGCGGGCTGATCCTGTGCAAGACGGAGCACGCCAAGGCCGTCGACAAGATGGTCTTCCCGCACCTGCAGGGCGGCCCGCTCGAGCACGTGATCGCCGGCAAGGCCGTCGCGCTGCACGAGGCGGCGCAGCCGGGCTTCGCGGCCTACCAGCGCGCCGTCATCGCGAACGCGCGCGCGCTAGCCGAAGCGCTGGCCGAGCGCGGCTTTCGCATCGTGTCGGGCGGCACGGACAACCACATCGTCCTGGTCGACCTGCGGCCGAAGGGCGTGACCGGCAAGGCGGCCGAGGCGCGCTTGGACCGCGCGATGATCACGACCAACAAGAACACGATCCCGTTCGACCCCGAGAGCCCGTTCGTCACGAGCGGCCTGCGCCTTGGCACGCCCGCCGTCACGACGCGCGGGATGACCGAGGCCGACATGCGCACGATCGCCGCGTGGATCGACGAGGCGCTCGATGGGCCGGAGGACGAGGCGACGATCGCGCGGGTGCGGGGGGCGGTCGTGGAGATGGCGGGGGCGTTCCCGCTCCCGTGAGTAGCGAACGGCGGGCCCCCGAGAGGGCCCGCCGTTCGTTTGGGAGCACAGGTGCGGTCGGCCCGCGTGAATCGCATGTCAATGCGGCCTGGTTGGGCCGGGTCCGTGATTTCGCGCCGCCCGCCACGCGATGATCCGCACGGCCCGATCACGCCGGATCGGTATTACCGATGCACGCTCACCCGGAACGGCGCCATGCCCGCGTTGCCCAGGTCCACCTGATCCGAATCGTACGTCGCGATGCGCTGATAGAAGCACGGCGGGACGAACGGGCAGATCGTCTGCTCGAGGTCCATGCGCCAGCCGGCGGCGAAGGCGCCGACGAAGCGCAGCGACCGCGGCCGGAAGTCGCTCGGAAGCTGCCAGGCGCCGGCGCCGACGACGACGGTTCGGCCGGTGAACTCGGCGCCGTCGTACAGCACCACGCCGCTCGCGGCCGGGTCCGTCCAGACGGCATCGACGATCTCGAAGTCCGCTCGCGCCGCAGTGTCGCCGACCGTGGCGTCAAAGATCCAGTTGCCCAGGGGGTCATTGCGCTCGACCACGACGGGCAGGTAGTACGTGGCCCGGCCGGGCGGGAACCACTTGTAGCCCTGCGCGAGGACCGCGCCCGCAGCGTCGCACGGCGCCCGGAAGCAGACGATGTTCTGCCGCACGGCCAGCCGCAGGTAGGCGGCCTGCCAGGTCCACGCCGGGTTCACCGCCGTGAAGTACAGCCGCGCGCTGTCGCCCCGCGCTAGACGCGACTGCGGGCGGCCGTAGCGATCCGTGGTCCACGCGCGCTCGACGTACGGGGCGTACGCATCGGCAGTGCCGTCCGTGCCCTCGCCCGCCGCTCGGCCCGTGACGACGCCGTCCGCGGCGGCCGCGCCCTCCGGCAGCGGCTCGAAGCCGCCGGCGATCAGATCATCCATGTTGCCGGCTGCGCCGGATACGCCGGAGCCATCCGACGCGCCGGTCAACGGCACGCCGTCCGCCGGCGACGGGTTCGCCGGGGCGCCCGTGACGCCGTCGACGCGCTGGGCGGCGGCGAGGCCCGGAAGGACTTCGGTGGTGACTGTGGTTGAACCGGCGTCCGCGGCGGCGACGCCCACGGTGTCCGGCGCGGCCGGTGCGGCGCCGCTGGCGGCGGCGGTCGTCGGCGCGGCGAGGAGCAGCGCGAACGCGAACGCGGAGACGACGAGCGAGAAGGGACGCAAAGGCAAATGGGGGCGACGACGCCCGATCGGGGCCAAACGAGTGTTCATGGCAATTCCCTCTTTCAAATGCATGCGGCCAGAACGACCGCATCCTCCAACGTGGGTCCGACTCTCGTGGGACCACGCTCGCTCATACGCACCGCCGGCGGCGGATGTGACCCGCCTTGACCCGTCGACCGTCCGATCTACCATACCGATCCGTCCGGCGGCTCGACCCGCGCCGGCCCGCCATCGCCTTCGACGCGATGCGCGACACGACCCAAGGGAGCGCGTCCATGAGCACGGAGATCCAGACGATCGGCGTCGTCGGCTGCGGCCTGATGGGCTCGGGGATCGTCGAGGTCTGCGCACGAAGCGGCCTGGACGTGGTCGTGCGGGAGATCGCGCAGCCCGCGCTTCACGCCGGGCTCGGGCGGCTGCGCACGTCGTTGGACAAGGGCCTCGAGCGCGGCAAGCTGAGCGCGGACGAGCACGCTGCGGCGCTGGACCGGGTGCGCGGCACGACCGAGCTGGCCGACATGGCGGACTGCGACTGGATCATCGAGGCCGCGGTCGAGGACCTAGCGGTCAAGCAGGCCACGTTCCGCGAGCTCGACGCGATCGTCGGCCCGGACACCGTGCTGTCCAGCAACACGTCGTCCATCAGCATCACGAAGATCGCCGCCGCGACGTCGCGCGCGGACCGCGTGATCGGCACCCACTTCTTCAACCCGGTGCCGGTCATGCCACTGCTCGAGCTCGTGCGCGGGTTGCAGACCAGCGACAGCACGTACGACCGCGCCCGTGCGCTCGGCGAGCGGCTGGGCAAGACGCTCGTGGTGTGCCAGAAGGACGCGCCGGGCTTCATCGTCAACCGGCTGTTCATCCCGTACGGCCTGGACGCGATCCGCGCCCTCGACGACGGCGTCGCGACGATCGAGGACTTCGACACGGCGATGAAGCTCGGGATGAGCCACCCGATGGGCCCGTTCACGCTGATGGACTTCGTGGGCCTCGACACGATGCTGTTCATCGCGGACGCGATGTACGACGAGACGAAGGACCCGCGCTACGCCGCGCCGCCGCGGCTGCGGCAGATGGTCGCCGCCGGATGGCTCGGGCGCAAGAGCGGGCGCGGGTTTTACGAGTAC
>JBDTSC010000165.1:0-8293 GCA_039931375.1 Ardenticatenales bacterium | reverse complement strand
GCCGTCGCTGGGGGTGACGCTGCGCGTCACCGCGCGCCTGCCTTCGCAGGCGCCAAGACACGAGACCCCGCGCGCCGTTGGTTTGGGCGCCTGCGAAGGCAGGCGCGCGGTGGACCGCCAGGTCCACCCCCAGCGACGGCTTCAGCCGTTGTACTCCGGCCGTCCGTCTCCGGCCGTCCGTCTCCGGCCGCCGCTCTCCGGCCGTCCGTCTCCGGCCGTCGCTCTCCGGCCGCCGCTCTCCGGCCGTCGCTCTCCGGCCGCCGCTCTCCGGCCGTCGTTCTCCGGCCGTTGTTCTCCGGCCGTTGTTCTCCGGCCGTCGCTCTCCGGCCGTCCCTCTCCGGACGGACGATCCCCCCACCATGACAGTTAAATACACCCGTCATGGTACAATTTCCCCTCTGACGTCGTCGCACTGAGACGCCGCGTCGCACCCCTGGGGGGGAAGCATGGACGGCGAGAGCCCGAACCCGTCGGTCACGCTGGTCAACATCGACAAGGAGATGCGCGAGGCGTACCTCGATTACGCGATGAGCGTGATCACGGCGCGCGCGCTGCCCGATGTGCGGGACGGGTTGAAGCCCGTCCAGCGGCGGATCCTCTACACGATGTACGACTCCGGCCTTCGGCCGGACCGCGCCTACAAGAAGAGCGCCGCCACCGTCGGCGACGTGCTGGGCAAGTACCACCCGCACGGCGACTCGTCCGTCTACGACGCGATGGTCCGCATGGCGCAGGACTTCTCGATGCGCTACATGCTCATCGACGGCCAGGGCAACTTCGGCTCCGTGGACGGCGACCGGGCGGCGGCCTATCGCTACACCGAGGCGCGGCCGTCGCGGATGGCGATGGAGCTGCTGGCCGACATCGACGAGAGCACCGTCGACTGGCGGCCGAACTACGACGACTCGCGCCAAGAGCCGACCGTGCTGCCGGCGCGCGTGCCCAACCTGCTGATCAACGGCGCCTCCGGCATCGCGGTGGGCATGGCGACGAACATCCCGCCGCACAACCTGGGCGAGGTCTGCGACGCGCTGGTGTACTGCATCGACCGCTGGGACACCCTGGACGACATCACGCCCGAGGACCTGCGCGCGTTCATCCACGGCCCGGATTTTCCGACCGGCGGGCAGATCGTCGGCTACGAGGGGATCTCGTCCGCGTACGGCACCGGGCGCGGGCGGGTCATCATGCGCGCCCGCAGCGCGTTCGAGGAGATCCGCGGCGAGCGGATCGCGATCATCGTCACCGAGATCCCGTTCCAGGTGAACAAGTCGACGCTGCTCGAGCGGATCGCCGAGCTGGCGCGCTCCAAGCGGATCGACACGATCCACGACCTGCGCGACGAGTCGGACCGCGACGGGATGCGGATCGTCATCGAGCTCAAGAAGGGCGCCGACCCGCACTCGACGCTGAACCGGCTGCTCAAGTACAGCCAGCTGCAGCAGACGTTCGGGATCAACACGCTGGCGCTGGTCGACGGCCAGCCGACGATGCTGCCGCTGAAGCGGATGCTGGTGCACTTCCTCGATCACAGGCGCGAGGTGATCCGCCGCCGCAGCGAGCACGAGCTCGAGCGCGCCCGCCAGCGCCAGCACATCCTCGAGGGGCTGCTAAAGGCGATCAGCGCGCTGGACGAGGTGATCCGCACGATCCGCGCCGCGGCGGACGTGGCCGACGCGCGCGACGCGCTCATGACGCTGCTGTCGATCACCGACGTGCAGGCGCAGGCGATCCTGGACATGCAGCTGCGGCGCCTTGCCGCGCTCGAGCGCCACAAGATCGAGACGGAGTACGCCGAGATCACCGCCCGCATCGAGTTCCTGCTCGACCTGCTGGCGCACGCCGCCAAGATGCTGGCCGTCATCCGCGACGACCTGGTCGACATCAAGGCCACGTACGGCGACGCGCGGCGCACGGAGATCATCGCCGGCGTCGGCGAGTTCAGCGAGGACGATCTGGTGGCGTCCGAGGACGTCCTCGTGACGCTGACGGACCGCGGCTACATCAAGCGCGTGCCGGCGGACACGTACCGCAGCCAGCGCCGCGGCGGCCGCGGCATCATCGGCGCCCGGACGCGCGACGAGGACGCGCTGCAGCACGTGATCCTGGCGAACACGCGCGATCGGCTCCTGTTCTTTACGGATCGCGGGCGCGTCTACCAGCTGCGCGCCCACCATATCCCGGCCTCGAGTCGCGAAGCGGCCGGCACGCCGCTGATCAACCTGATCCAGATCCAGTCCGGTGAAAAGGTGACCGTGGCGATGGCCGCGGCGGACTGGCAGTTCGAGCACGGCAACTTCCTGATCATGGCCACCCGCCGCGGCCGCATCAAGCGCACCGTCCTGTCCGAGTACGACGGCGTGCGCCCGAGCGGCCTGATCGCGGTCAACCTGGACGCGGACGACTCGCTGGACTGGGTCAAGATCACGACCGGCGAGGACGAGCTGATCTTCGTGACCCGCCTCGGGATGGCGCTGCGCTTCCACGAGCGCACCGTCCGCCCGATGGGCCGCGCTGCCGGCGGTGTGAACGCGATGCGCCTCAAGGCCGGCGACATCGTGACCGCCGTCGACCTGGTCAAACCGGACGCGGACCTCTTCGTGATCACCACCAAGGGCTACGGCAAGCGCTCGCCGCTCTCCGAGTACCGCTCGCTCGGCCGCTACAACCAGGGCGTGCGGACGATCGACATCAGCCGCCTGGCGGAGATCGGCGAGATCGTCGACGCCCGCGTGGTGGAGGACGGCACGGAGCTGACCGTGATCACGGACCGCGGGATCATCATCCGCACGAGCACGGACGAGATCAGCCGCATGGGCCGCCTGACGCGCGGCGTGCGCGTGATCCGCCTGGACACCGGCCAGCAGGTCGCCGCCGTCGCCTACATGCCCGGACGCGCGGCGGATGATGACGGTGAGGGGGACGAAGAGGACGGCGAAGGCGGCGACGTCATCGATGCCGTCGCGGGCGCCGGCGCCCCCATCTCGTCCGCGGACGCCGTCTAGATCGCCTGCTCGCTCAGCTCCAACCAGCGCTCCATCGCCGCGTCCAGCGCCTGACCCGTTGCGGTCAGCTCGTCGCTGAGCGACTGGAGCTGCGTGAAGTCGGCTCCGGCCAGCTCGAGTTGTGCCATCAAGGACCGCTGGCGTGCCTCGAGTTCGGCGATGCGGCCGTCCAGCGCTTCGAGCTCGCGCGACTCCTTCCACGTGCGCTTGCGCGCGGCGCTCGGCTCGGCGACGTCGGCGCCGAGCGCGGAACGGGCGGCGGACGACGTCGCCGCTTCATCGTCCGCGGCGCGGTGTTCCGCCCGAAGCCGCAGGAACGTGTCGAACGGCGTCGGGTAGCCGGCGTGCAGCCGGCCGACCTCGAGCACGGCCAGCTGATCGACGGTGCGGTCCAGGAAGTAGCGGTCGTGGCTGACGACGATCACGGTGCCGTTGAACGTCTCGAGGAACCCCTCGAGCACCTGCAGCGTCTCGATGTCCAGGTCGTTCGTCGGCTCGTCGAGCAGCAGCACGTTCGGGCGGTGGATGAGGGTGCGCAGGAGATACAGCCGCCGCCGCTCGCCGCCCGACAGGCTGCCGATGTAGGCGTGCTGTTGCGGGCCGGGGAACAGGAGCCACTCGAGCATCCGGCTCGATGAGATCGTCTCGCCGTCCTGCATGCGGATCAAGGGCGCTTCCTGGTCGATGTAGTCGATCAGCTTCATGTCGTCCCGCAGCTCGGCGCTGCGCTGGTCGAAGTAGCCGACGGCCACGGTCTCGCCCCACTTCACCTCGCCCGCGTCGGGCGCGAGGCGGCCCGCGAGCACGTCGAGCAGCGTGCTCTTGCCGGCCCCGTTCGGCCCGATGATGCCGATGCGGTCGCCGGGGCCGAGGCGCAGGTCGATGCCGCGCAGCACCGCGTCGCCATCGTACGCTTTGGTCAGCCCGGTCGCCGTGAGCACCAACTTGCCGAGGCGTCGGCCGGCCAGAGCAAGGGCGACGCGGTCCTCGCCGCTGTCGTACTGGATCTCCCGCATCTCCTCGACCCGCTGGATCCGCGCCTTCTGTTTGGTGCTGCGCGCCTTGGCGCCCCGCCTCAGCCACTCGAGCTCCCGCCGCAGCTGGCCGCGGCGCGTCTCCTCCATCTTGGCCAGGCGGTCGTGGCGCCGGCTGCGCTGTTCGAGGTAGTGGCGGTAGTTGCCGGGGTAGCTCACGAGCTGCCGCCGGTCGAGTTCGATGATCCGGTTCGCCACGCGGTCCAGGAAGTAGCGGTCGTGGGTCACCATGAGCAGCCCGCCGGCGCGGCGGTTCAGGTACTGCTCCAGCCACTGGATCGTCTCGGCGTCCACGTGGTTCGTCGGCTCGTCGAGCACCAATAGATCCGCCGGGTCGATGAGCGCCTTGGCCAGCGCCACGCGCTTCTGCTGCCCGCCGCTCAGCGTCCCGACGCGCGCGTCCACGTCCGCGATCCCCAGCCGCTGGAGCACCGCCTTGGCCTCCGCCTCCGCCGCCCAGCCGCCCGTGCGGTCGAGTTCGGCCACGAGACGGGACAGGCGCTCATGCAGCGCCGCGGCGTCCCCGTCGACACCCGCGGTCAGCGCGCGACTGGTCACCGTGTACTCGCGCAGCAGCGCCAGCAGCGGGGCGTCGCCGGCATACACCGCTTCGAGCACCGTGTGCGCGGCGTCCAGGACGGGTTCCTGGGGCAGGTAGCACACCCGAACGCCACCCCAGACGGTGACGGCGCCGGCGTCCGGCGGCTCGAGGCCCGCCACGATCCGCAGCAGCGTCGTCTTGCCGCTGCCGTTGATGCCGATCAGGCCGATGCGATCGCCGGTGTTGATGCGCAGGTCCACATCGCCCAGCAGGACGCGCTCGCTGAACTGCTTGCCGACGTGTTCGAGGGTGACGAGGTTCATGGTGGGGTACTGTACGGAGGAGGGGGAGCGGGGGCAAGATGGAGCGAGCGGGTGTTGGGGGGTCCGTGCGGCCGATGCCGTATCCGAGGCGAAGCGATCCCAACCCCATGCGCCAACGGTTCCCCGCTACACTTGGCCGCATGCCCCCCGATTTCCCGGCGCCGCCGCTCCCACCGCCCCCCACGATCCTCGTCGACGCCGACGGCTGCCCCGTCAAGGACGAGGTGTACCGCGTCGCGCGGCGCTACAAGCTCAAGGTCGTCCTCGTTGCGAACGCCTGGATCGGCGGGCCGCCCGACGACATGATCGAGCGCGTCGTCGTCGGCCGCGGGCTGGACGTGGCGGACGATTGGATCGCCGAGCGCGCCGGCCCGCGTGATATCGTCGTCACGGCCGACATCCCGCTGGCCGCCCGCTGCGTCCCGGCCGGCGCCCGCGTCCTCAGCCCCCGCGGCCGCGTCTTCACGCCGGACGACGTCGGCGACGCGCTGGCGACGCGCGACCTGCTGGCGGGCCTGCGCGAGGGCGGCATGGTCACGGGCGGACCGCCGCCGTTCACGGCCAAGGACCGGTCGCGGTTCCTCGGGCGGTTGGACGATCTGGTGCAGGCGGTGCTGCGGGCGGGGTGAGGGGGGCGTCTAGGCGGGAGGGCCGGCCGCCATCGCCACCAACCACCGGTTCAGCGCCTCCCGCGCCGAGGGCAGCGTCTGCATCGCCGCCCAATCGCCGACGATGGCGGCGGCGGACGGGATGTCGAGCAGCGACCGGAACGGGTCGGCGGCGCATGGCTGGGCGGCGACGCGCGTGAGGGGCCAATGGGCGGCGAGGTCCGCGGCGAAGGGCGGGTACGATGCGGCCAGGGACGCGCGCAGCGGCGTCCAAGCGGCCGCGTCCTCCGCGCCGGCGGCACCGGCGCGGAAGACGCGGATCACAAGGGTTTCGAGGCGGTCCCAGTCCGCGACGAAGGCGGCGATGGCGGCTACGTCGACATCGCCGGGCCGCGGCGGAGCGGGCGGCAGCTGCGCGAGGAGGTGGGCGGTGTACGGGTTCGTGGACGGCGACATCGTCATCGACAGCCGCCGCTCATGGTTCTGGACGCCCGTTGGGCGCGGAACACTCCGTCACCTCGCCCTTTCCCGCTACGAGATGCCCGCTACAAGTAGGCCAGCTCGCCGTGCAGCGACTCGTCCAGGCCGAGCTCTTCCTCGGCGGCGCTGACCTTGACGGGCACGGCGCGGTCGATGAGCCACAGCATGCCGAACGTGAACGCGAAGGCCCACACCGAGCTGATCGCCACCGCGCCGAGCTGCACGGCGAAGAAGTGCGTGTTGCCGAGCAGCAGGCCGGTGGTGCCGGCGGGGTTGAAGGCCGGGTCGGCGAAGACGCCCAGCAGGATGATGCCCAGCATCCCGCCGACGCCGTGCACGCCCCAGACGTCCAGCGCGTCGTCCCAGCCGCGGGCGTTCTTCAGCTCGACAGCGAAGTAGCAGACGATGCCGGCCGCCAGCCCGATCAGCGCCGCCGACGTCGGCGAGACGTAGCCCGCGGCGGGCGTGATCGTCGCCAGGCCGGCGACGGCGCCGGTGAGCAGGCCGACGAACTGCGGCTTGCGCACGCCGCGCAGCCAGGCGACGACGAGCCACGCGATCGCCGCAAAGGAGGCGGCGACGTCCGTGTTCAGAAACGCGATCGCGGTCACGCCGTCCACGCGGAACTCGCTGCCGGCGTTGAAGCCGTACCAGCCGAACCACAGGAGGCCAGTGCCCAGCGCGACCAACGGGATGCTGTGCGGCCCCGAGTCCGCCGAGCGCCGCTTGCCGACGTACAGCACGGACGCCAGCGCCGCCATCCCGGCGATGTTGTGGACGACGATGCCGCCCGCGAAGTCCAGTACGCCCATCTGCTGCAGCCAGCCGCCGCCCCAGACCATGTGGACGAACGGGAAGTAGACGAACAGGAGCCACGCCGTCAGGAACAGCACATAGGCTTTGAACGTCACGCGGTTCGTGAACGCGCCGGTGATGAGCGCCGGCGTGATGATCGCGAACATCATCTGGTAGGCGATGAACACGATCAGCGGGATCGAGTCGTTGATGGGTGTAGGCGAGTCCAACGTGACGCCGCGCAGAAACGCCATGTCCAGGTTGCCGATGATCGGCCCGTTGCCGGAAAAGCACAGCGAGTAGCCCACCGCAAACCAGAGCACCGTCGTCCAGCCCATCGAGAAAAAGCTCTGCATCATGATGGTCAGCACGTTCTTGCGGCCGACCAGCCCGCCGTAGAAGAACGCCAGCCCCGGCGTCATCAGCATGACCAGGCTGGTGCACAGGAGCATGAAGCCGGTGTTGCCCGTATCCAGGTTCGCCATCCGTACCCCCCGTATGTCCCGTCGTGGCGCCCCACGGCGCCGCCGGCCGGCACGGCGCCGGTCGGGCGGACGGGTGGGGCGATGCGGCTTTCGGCGCACCGGTCGCGGCTCGGCTGGCCGGAGCGGGCGGCACGATACAAGGGGCGGCGGACGGCGTCAACCGCCCGTAGCGGGCCGCCACTCCCACCGATGCACCCGTACGTCCGCCACGTCCATCGCCAGGGCGCCGTGGTAGCCGCGGCCCGGCGCCAGGCGACACAGCGACCAGTCGCTTCCGCCCGCCGCGTCCACCGCCAGCCGACCGTCCTCGGCAACTACGACGGCGAACCGGGGGAACCCGGCGGACAATCCGGTGCCCAGGGCCTTCGTGTAGGCCTCCTTGGCGGTCCAGAGCACGAAGAAGGCGTCGGCGCGGACGTCGGGCGTCAGGCGGGCGAGATAGGCGCGCTCGCTATTCGAGAAGTACCGCTCGGCGATCGCCGCGAAGTCCGTGCGACGGCCGGTGGCCTCGATGTCGACGCCGATGCGCGCGCCGCGGGTGACGGCGATGAGGGCGATGCCGTCCGAGTGGCTGAGGTTGAAGCTGAGGTTGAAGGCCAGGTCGGCGGCGCGAACGGCCGCAGACCGAGTGGTGCTCGGCGCAAGCCGCGGCTTGCCGAGGTCGTCCACGACGAACTCGACGTCCGCCGCGTCGCCGCCGATGTACGACGCGAGGACATACCGCAGCGCCGCGCGCGCCACGATCCACCGCGCGCCGTCCCGCGGCCGCCGCTGCTTCGCGGCGCGCGCGCGCTCGTCGGGCGCGAGGACGTCGGCCATGGCGTGGACGGTGGCTTCGCTGAGGTCGAGGGGGACGCGGTGGACGTGGGCGTGGCCGGGGAGCAGGGGGCAGGGCGAGGGGGCGGGGGGCCAGGTGGATGGGGGCGGGGAGAGCGGTTCAGCGGGCATGGGCATGGGCATAAGCATAGGCATGGGCATGGATGATATGGTAGGTCGCTGGGCGACGACAGGAGAGCGTGGGG
>JBDTSC010000164.1:0-8323 GCA_039931375.1 Ardenticatenales bacterium | reverse complement strand
CGACGATCTCGATGAGCTTGGTCGGGTTGCTGTCGAGGTCGACCATGTTGCCGGCTTCCTTGGCCGCCTGCGTGCCGCTGTTCATCGCCACCGCAACGTCCGCTTGGGCCAGCGCCGGGGCGTCGTTCGTGCCGTCGCCCGTCATCGCCACGAGCCGGCCACCGGTCTGGTGCTCGCGGATCAGCTTGAGCTTAGCCTCGGGCGTCGCCTCGGCCAGGAAGTCGTCGACGCCGGCCTCGGCCGAGATCGCGGCGGCGGTGAGCGGGTTGTCGCCGGTGATCATAACGGTGCGGATGCCCATCTGCCGCAGCTCCGCGAACCGCTCGCTGATCCCGCCCTTGACGATGTCCTTCAGCCGCACGACGCCCAGCGCCCCGGTCGCGTCCGCCACGACGAGCGGCGTCGCGCCGTCCCGGGCCACCGACTCGACGATCGCCGACACGCCAGCGGCCATCGTCACGCCCTGCGCCGCCAGCCACGCCTTGACGGCGTCCGCGGCGCCCTTGCGGACCTGCCGGTCGCCGAGGTCGACGCCGCTCATGCGGGTCTGGGCGGTGAACGGCACGAACGTGGCCTCGATCTCCGCCAAATCGTGCTCGCGCAGGCCGAAGCGCTCCTTGGCCAACACGACGATGCTCCGGCCTTCGGGCGTCTCGTCCGCCAGGCTGGCCAGCTGGGCCGCCTCCGCCAGCACCGGCAGCGCGACGCCGGGCGCCGGCAGGAAGTCCGTCGCCTGGCGGTTGCCAAGCGTGATCGTGCCGGTCTTGTCCAGCAGCAGCACGTCGACATCGCCCGCCGCCTCGACCGCCCGGCCGCTGGTGGCGATGACGTTCGCTTGGATCAGGCGGTCCATGCCGGCGATGCCGATCGCGGACAGCAGGCCGCCGATGGTGGTCGGGATGAGGCAGACCAGGAGGGCGACGAGGACGGTGATCGACACCGTCGCGCCGCTGCCGGCCTCGGCCACGGCGTAGTTGGCGAACGGGCGCAACGTCGCCACGGCGAGCAAGAAGATGATCGTGAACTTGGCCAGCATGATCGTCAGCGCGATCTCGTTGGGTGTCTTCTGGCGCTTGCTGCCCTCGACGAGGGCGATCATGCGGTCGAGGAAGCTCTCGCCCGGGTCGGCGCTGACCCGGACGATCAGCCAGTCGGACAGGACGCGCGTCCCGCCGGTGACGGCCGAGCGGTCGCCGCCGCTCTCGCGGATGACGGGCGCGCTCTCGCCGGTGATCGCGCTCTCGTCGACCGACGCGACGCCGACGACGATCTCGCCGTCGCCGGGGACGGTCTCGCCGGCGCTGACGAGGGTCAAGTCGCCCTTGCGCAGCGCGCTGGCGGGCACGTCGCTTTGCGGCGCGTCGCGCTCCGGGCGCGTGAGCTTGTGCGCCACGACGTCCTTGCGCGCGGCGCGCAGCGTGGCGGCCTGCGCCTTGCCGCGGCCCTCGGCCATCGCCTCGGCGAAGTTGGCGAACAGGACGGTGAACCACAGCCAGAGCGTGATCGCGCCGATGAAGCCGGCCGGCGCCTCGCCGTGGCCGCCCATTCCGGGCAGGCCCAGAGCCTGGACCCACAGCACGGTCGTGAAGATGCTGCCGATGAACACGACGAACATCACCGGGTTGCGCACTTGGATGCGCGGGTCGAGCTTGCGGAGCGCGTCGAGCGCGGCGCCGCGAACGATTGCCGGCTCCCAGATGGGGCGGGCTTGGGCTGGGGAGGACATGTCATCGACTCCTGGCGCCGGCACGTGCGCCGACGGTTATCTGTACGAAAGCGTTCGTGCGGCCGGTCATCGCACGGTCCAAAGGGCGAGGTGTTCGGCCACCGGCCCGAGCGCGAGCGCCGGGACGAACGTCAGTGCGCCGACGATGATCACGACCACCACGAGGAACCCGATGAACAACGGGCGATGGGTGGGCAGCGTGCCCGGGCCTACGGGGATGATCTTCTTCCTCGCCAACGCGCCGGCGAGGGCCATCACGGGCACGATGATCCAGTAGCGGCTGACGAACATCGCCACGGCGCCGAGCAGGTTGTAGAAGGGCACGTTGGCGCTGATGCCGGCGAAGGCGCTGCCGTTGTTGTTGCCCATCGAGCTGAAGGCGTAGAGGATCTCGGAGAAGCCGTGCGCGCCGGGGTTGGCGCGCGAGGCGAGCGCCGCGGGCAGCATCACCGCCGCCGCGGTGCCGATGAGCACGACGGCGCACGGGAAGAGCACGGCCAGCGACGCCATCTGCATCTCGAACGCCTCGATCTTCTTGCCGAGGTACTCCGGCGTTCGTCCGACCATCAGCCCGGCGATGAAGACCGTGACGACGGCGAACATCAGCATGCCGTACAGCCCGGAGCCGACGCCGCCGTACACGACCTCGCCGAGCTGCATGAGGAACATCGCCACCATCCCGCCCAGCGGCGTGAAGCTGTCGTGCATCGAGTTGACGCTGCCGTTCGAGGCGGCGGTCGTCTCCGCCGCCCACATGGCGCTGGCCGGCACGCCGAAGCGGACCTCCTTGCCCTCCATGTTGCCCCCCGACTGCGCAGAGCCGGACGAACCGTCGACGCCGAGCGCGGCGATGTGAGGGTTGCCGGCGGCCTCGGCCACGTACGTGCCGGCGGCCAGCGGGATGAAGAGCACCGTCATCGCCACGAGGATCGCCCAGCCCTGTCGCACGTCGCCGACCAGGCGGCCGAACGTGATGCATATGCCGGCCGGGATGAGGAGGATCGCCAGCACCTCGAGCAGGTTCGCGAGCGGCGTTGGGTTCTCGAGCGGGTGGGACGAGTTCACGTTGAAGAAGCCGCCGCCGTTCGTGCCGAGCTGCTTGATCGCGATCTGAGAAGCGGCCGGACCGACGGCGATCGTCTGCTCCGTGACGGGCGCGCCGTCCGCGTCGACGCCGGCGTCAACAACCGTCGCGTGGACGGCGGGCGCGAACGTCTGCACGACGCCCTGCGAGACCAGGGCGAGCGACAGCACGAGCGCGAGCGGCACGAGAATGTAGAGCGTGCTGCGGACGAGATCGACGTAGAAGTTGCCCAGCGCCGTCGTCTCGCGGCGCGCGAAGCCGCGGGCGAGGGCGACGAGGACGGCCATGCCGGTCGCGGCCGAGAGGAAGTTCTGGACGGTGAGGCCCGCCATCTGGGTCACGTAGCTCATCGTCGTCTCGCCGCCGTATGCCTGCCAGTTCGTGTTCGAGGCAAAGCTGGTGGCCGTGTTGAGGGCAAGGAACGGCTCGACCGCCCCCATCCCGTCCGGGTTCAGCGGGAGCACGCCCTGCAGCCGTTGGAATGCGTAGACGGCCACAAGGCCGACGGCGTTGACGGCCAGCGCGGCAACGGCGTACGCCCGCCAGTCCATCTCGGCCGTCGGATCGACGCCGGATACGCGGTAGCAGAGGCGCTCGACGGGGCCGAGGACGCGCCCGAGGATTCCCGGACGGCCGTCGTAGATCCGCGCCATCCACTCACCGAGCGGCTTGGCCAGGAGCAGGATGAGGCCGAGCGTCGCGGCCATCGACAGCCAGCCGATGGCGGTCATCAGAACACCTCCGGGCGGAGCAGAGCGACGACGAGGTAGACCAACAAGGCCAGGGCGACGACGCCGGCCGTGATGTCGAGGGCGCTCATCGTCCGCGCGACCCAAGGCGCTCGCAGAGCAGAAGGAAGCCGTACGTGAGCGCAAACGCGCCGACGACGGACGCGGCCACCATCAGATCCCTCATGATCGATCCTCCTCTTGTCCGCGCGACTTGTCCGCGCGACTTGTCCGCGCGCCGTCGGGTCGTTGTCGGACCACGGCGTGCGCCACGGCGGCGCACGGCGGACGATGGCAGTATGATCCGAGAGCGATCAGGGCACCGTTAGTGTCAAGGGGGTGGATGTATGGATTGCGTAAGGACGGCACCGGCACCTCGACTCCGCCGCATTGGGGCGATCGGCTTGGCCGCGGCGCTGCTGTTGGCCGGCACCGGCGGCGCCCCGAACGCCGCCGCGCAGCCGCGCCCGAGCGCGTCCACGATCCAGCTGATCACCGTCGCCACCAATTTCAACAACCCGATCGGCATCGACCACCACGCGCCGTCGCAGGGCGTGGTCGTGTCGGTGAACTACCCGGACGGGCGACCGCGGAACTTCGAGCTCGTCCTGCCGACGGGCCGGCACCAGCGGTTCTCCAACCTCACCGGCTTCACCGAGGAGGTGAAGATCGCCTCGGTCTGGGAGAGCGACTGCCAAGGGGGGTTCACGACCGGCGAACTGTTCACCGGCACGGGCGACCCGGGCGTCATCGCCCGCATCAGCCCGGACGGCAGCAAGGTGCAGCGGGCGTGGGTGCGGTTGCGCGGCGAGAACGGGCTGCTGCGCGGCAGCTTGTTCCAGGACCGCTACTGCGTCTTCGACGGCGACCTGATCGTCGTGACCACCACGGGCGGGATCTGGCGCGTGAAGGAAGACGGGACGCAGACGCGCATCGGCAACCTCGGGGCGCACCTCGAGGGGCTGACGACGGTGCCGAACGACCCGGCTCGCTTCGGGCCGTGGGCCGGCAAGATCCTCATCGGCGCGGAGGAGCAGGGGCGGCTCTATGCGGCATCGGCGGACGGGACGATCGAGTCGTTCCAACTGGGGCTGACCGTCGAGGACCTCGACATCGTCCCTCCGGACGCGTCGTTCTACGGCGTCGACTTCCAGGGTCGGCGGATCGTGACGGCCGGGCCGGAGCAGTGGCTGGACAAGGTGGGCGATATGATCGCCGCCGAGGAGAACGGCCAGCTGTGGGATGTGCGCTGGGACGCGGCTGCGGCGGAGTTCGTCAAGATCCGGCTGGCCAAGGTGGCGCAATGGGAGCACGTGACGTTCTCGACCGCCAAGATCATCACCCGCCCGCCCACCCGCACCCCCGAGCCGTCCGCCACGCCGCCGCCCACCCCGACCGTCCCGACGCCGACGCCCACCGACACGACCGTCCCGTCGCCCACGTGGACGCCGACGATCACGCCGACGCGCACCGCCACCGCCACGCCGAGCGACACGCCCACGCCCACGCTCACCCCGACGCCCGCCGTCTACCGCATCTACCTGCCGATCAGCCTCGACGAGCGCTGCCGCGATTCCCGCAAGCACGCGGACGTCGTCCTGGTCGTCGACACGTCGACGAGCATGCTGGCCCCCACCAGCGACGGCGTCCGCAAGATCGACGCGGCGCGCGGGGCGATCGAGGCGTTCATCGCCCACTTCGACCCCGCCAACGACCGCGCCGCGCTGGTGGCCTTCGACGACACCGCCGCCGTGACGGTGCCGCTCAGCGGCGACCTGGCGGCCGTCACCCGCGCGCTGGCGACGCTGACGCACCATGAGCACACCCGCCTGGACCTGGGCCTGATCGCCGCGCGCGCCGCGCTCGCCGGCGTCGCCTCCAGCGCCGACCGCATCCCCGCCGTCGTGCTGCTGACGGACGGCCGCCCGAACCGCGTCCCGACGCCCGACGGCGGCGGCCGCCAGGAGGACACGGTGCTCGCCGCCGCCGACGCGCTGAAGGCCGCCGGCGCCCGCGTCTACACCGTCGGCTTCGGCGACGACGTGGACGCATCGCTGCTGGCGGCCGTCGCGTCGGGCGCGGGTGACGCGTTCATCGCGCCGGACGCGGCGGCGTTGGCGCGGATCTACGGGGCGATCGCGGAGGCGATTCCGTGTGGCGGGGTGTATTGGCCCGGAGGGAAGCCATGACGACAGCACGGTGAACGTCGCAGAGGTCCTCACGCGTCGTGCGCACATCGGTGCACCACCGGCCCATGCGATGCGCGAACGGCAACGCGTGGACATCGAGATCGTCCCGTTCACGCTCGATCACGCGCGCGTCGCCGCCGAGTTGGCGCCGCTCACGCGAAAGGAATTCGTTCGCTGAATCGGGGCGGCGCCGCGGGCCGCCGATCGGCCCCATTGCAATCCCTCCCCACCCGCCGCACCATAGACGCCCGGCGACGCGGCCCCGATCGCGTCGTCCTACCCAGGTCCTCCCAGCCCAAAGAAGGCCCCCGCCATGTCCCTGCGCGAAGACGCGCTGCAGTACCACCGCTCCGGCCGCCCCGGCAAGATCGAGGTCACGCCGACCAAGCCGCTCCTCACCCAGCAGGACCTCGCCCTGGCGTACTCGCCGGGTGTGGCGGCGCCGGTGCGGGAGATCGCGGCGGACCCGGAGGCGGTGTTCGACTACACGGCGCGCGGCAACCTGGTGGCGGTGCTCTCGAACGGGACGGCGATCCTCGGGCTCGGCAACCTGGGCGCGCTGGCGGCCAAGCCGGTCATGGAGGGCAAGGGCGTCCTCTTCAAGCGCTTCGCGGACGTCGACGTGTTCGACATCGAGGTCGACACGCTCGATCCCGAGGAGATCATCCAGGTCGCGCGGCTGATCTCGCCGACGTTCGGCGGGATCAACTTGGAGGACATCCGCGCGCCCGAGTGCTTCCACATCGAGGAGAAGCTCCAGTCCTTGGTGGACATCCCGGTCTTCCACGACGATCAGCACGGCACGGCGATCATCTCCGGCGCCGCGCTGATCAACGCCCTCGAGGTCGTCGGCAAGAAGATCGGCGACGTGCGGATCGTCGTGAACGGCGCCGGCGCGGCCGGGATCGCGTCGGCCGAGTTTTATGTCGCCCTCGGGGCGCAGCGGGCGAACATCGTGCTGTGCGACAGCCAGGGCGTGATCTGGGACGGCCGTGAAGACGGGATGAACGAGTACAAGGCCCGCTTCGCCGTCCCGACCGAGGCGCGCACGCTGGCGGACGCGATGGTCGAGGCGGACGTGTTCGTCGGCGTGAGCGTCGCGGACTGCGTGACGCCGGCGATGCTGAAGACGATGGGCCGCGATCCGATCATCTTCGCCCTGGCGAACCCCGACCCCGAGATCCGCTACGACGTCGCCGTCGCCACGCGGCCGGACTGCATCATGGCCACCGGCCGTTCCGACCTGCCGAACCAGGTGAACAACGTCCTCGGCTTCCCGTTCATCTTCCGCGGCGCGCTGGACGTCCGGGCGCGGGCGATCAACGGCGCGATGAAGGTGGCGGCCGCCAACGCGCTGGCCCAGCTCGCGCGCGCCGACGTGCCGGACGGGGTCCTGAAAGCGTACGGGTTGGAGCACCTGCACTTCGGGCGCGACTACCTCATCCCCAAGCCGTTCGACCGCCGCGCGCTGGAGCACGTCGCGCCGGCCGTCGCCGCGGCCGCGATCCATAGCGGCGTCGCGCGCCGCACGCTGGACCTCGAGGCGTACCCTGAGCAGCTGGCCAGCCGCCAGGGCCTGCGGTTCGCCGGCATGCGCGCGGTGATCCGCCGCGCGCAGACCGAGCCCAAGCGCGTCGTCTTCGCCGAAGGGGAGCAACCGGCGATCCTGCGCGCCGCGTGCCAGCTGCGCGACGAGGGCATCGCCCGGCCGATCCTGATCGGCCGCCCGAGCGTGATCGCCCAGCGGCTCGAAGAGCTGCGGATGACGTGCGACGCGCCGATCGTCGATCCCGAGCACTGCCCGACGGACGCGCGCGAGCGCTACGCGGACTGGCTGTACCAGCGGCGCCACCGCAAGGGCATGACGCGCTCGAACGCCCTCGAGATGGTCACGCAGCCGAACGCGCTCGGGGCGGTGATGCTGGCGGTCGGGCACGCGGACGCGTTCCTGTCGGGCCTGAGCTTCAACTACGTCGACGTGCTGCGCCCGGCGCTCCAGATCATCGGCACGCGGCCGGACGTCAGCATCATCAGCGGCGTCTACCTGATGATCGTGCGCAACGTGCCGTATTTCTTCAGCGATGCGACGGTGAACGTGAACCCGGACGCGGAACAGCTGGCGGAGATCGCCGCGAACGCGGCGGCGGTGGCCCAGACCTTCGGGGTGACGCCGCGGATCGCGATGCTGTCCTTCTCGAACTTCGGCAGCGCGCGGACGCCCGAAACGGAAAAGGTCCGCCGCGCCGTCGAGATCCTGCGCGAACGACGCCCCGACCTGGACGTCGACGGCGAGATGCAAGCCGACACCGCGGTCGACTCGGCGCTCGTAGAACAGCACTTCCCGTTCAGCCGCATCCGCGACGCGAACGTGCTGATCTTCCCGAATCTTGACGCCGCCAACGCCTCCTACAAGCTCCTCCACCGCCTCGGCGGCGCGGCCGCCGTCGGCCCGATCCTCCACGGCATGGCCCGCCCCGTCCACGTGATCCCGACGGGCGCTTCCGTGCGCGATATCGTGAACATCGCCGCGCTGGCCGTCGTGGACGCGCAGCGGTTCGCGGCGGAGGCGCCGCCGCGGTTGCCGGGGTTGTGACGT
>JBDTSC010000163.1:0-8384 GCA_039931375.1 Ardenticatenales bacterium | reverse complement strand
ACCCGCCGCCGTCGACCCCGCCTGCCGCCACCGCGTCGCCGCCGGCTACCCCGCCGGCCACCCCGCCCGCAGCCACCGCGTCGCCGCCGGCCGCCCCGCCACCCGGCGCGACGCCTACCCGCTCCGCGCCGACGACCCCGCCCGGTGTGGCGCCGCCGCCCGGAGCGACGGCCCAGCCGACGGCGACGGCGACGGCGCGTGCCACGACCCCTTCGCCGGCGCCGACGGCGAGCGAACGTCCAGTCGCCACAGCCTCGGCGGCGCCGCTGCCGACATTCGTGACGCCGACGAGCCGTCCCGAGCCGTCGCCCACTCGCGGGCCGATCGCATCGCCGACGCGCGGCGGCGAGGTCCCGCTTCCGACCTTCTCCTTGCCTTCGGCGACCCCGTCCGGCGCGCGGACGCAGAAACCGCCGCCGACGGATCCGGCGAACCCGACGTCGCCGCCGACATCACTCCCGCCGACGTCACCCCCGCCGACATCGCCGACATCGCCGACGTCGCCGACGTCAACGCTCGTCGCGGCCACGGCCCCGCCGCCGACACCGCTGCCCGCACCATCGCCCACGTCGGGCGACCCAGGTGGGCGGCCCGGCGGTCATTGACGGAGCCCGTATTGTTCGAGCGGACCGCCGCCCCGACGAGCTTTGCGCGCATCGCACGTGACCCCTAGAATCGCCCGAACGGCACGGCTAGTCCGGCGTGCCGTCGCGCCGACCGCGTGCGAAAGGCCGTTCAGGTGTCCGCTGCGTGCGAAGATGACCGAGAATGACCGCATCCTCGCTAACCAAGCTCGATCGAGCGACGTTAGGCGAAGTGTCCGCGACCGCGACTGAACCGCCGACGAGCCGCCCCGAAGACGAGCAGCGCTTGGTCGAACAGGCGCGCGCCGGCGACGGGCGGGCGTTTGGCGTGTTGTACGAGCGCTATGTGGACCGCGTGTACAGCTTCGTGCTGTTTCGCGTTCGGGACGAAGCGTTGGCCGAGGACCTGACGCAGGACGTGTTCATCCAGGTCATGCGCGGGCTCGACGGCTACACGTGGCACGGCACGTTCGCGCCGTGGGTGCTGCGCATCGCGCGCAACGCGGTGATCGATCATTGGCGGCGCGTCGCTCGTCGGCCGGAGCGGCCGATCTCGGCGGTCGAGGTCGAAACAGGCGATGACGCGGAGGACAACCGGATCGGCCGGATCGTGGACGAGGAGGGGGAAGTGGCGATTCTGCAGGCAGAGGCGATGCTCGATCGTGCGGCGTTCCAGCGCGCCTCGGCGCAGCTGACGGACTTGCAGCGCGATGTGCTCGCGCTGCGATTCGCCTCTGGGCTCAGTATCCGCGAAACGGCCGAGGCCATGGACAAGAGCGATGGAGCGATCAAGAACCTGCAGCACCACGCGGTGCGCGCCCTCCGTCGCGCCCTCGGCTGGGATGCGTCGTGACGGAGCGCATGGCCGGCGGCTCGCCGGCGGCGGGGGGCCAGGGCCAACCGCCGGACGAAGGCTCGCGCCCGGAGCGCTTCGCCCGTGCCTGGGACGAGGTCGCCGACGGCGCATCGTTCGCGGATGTCGTGGCCTCTCTGGCCGACGACGCCGAGCTTGCGGCGCTCCTGCGGTTGGCCGCGGCGGCGTCGCTGCGCTTGCCCGCCGCGATCGCGACGCCCACTCGCGATCGTCAGCGCGCGGCGCTGATCGCGCTGTGCCAGCAGGAAGGCGATGTCGCTGGAGCGGTGAGCGACGTGGCGTCGCGCGCCGTGTCCCCTCGCGCAGTGTCCCCTCGCGCAGTGTCCCCTCGCACCGTGCCGCCTCGCACCGTGCCGCATCGCACCGTGCCGCCGCGGCGCGCGGACCGGGAACGGCAAGGCGTGGCGCTCGGGCGCTGGCGGATCGGCGGCTGGCCGTCGGCGACACTGCGCGTGGCGGCGCTGCGGCTCGTGGCGGCGGTGCTCGCGGTGACGCTTGGCCTCGGCTCAGCGGTGGTGGCATCCGCGAACGATGTCCCCGGCGACGCGCTGTACCCGGTCAAGCGGGCCGCTGAGTCGGCTCGCGTGGCGCTGACATTCGACGCCGGCCGACGCGCCGCGTACCACCTTGAGCTCGCGACGCTCCGGATCTCGGAGCTGCGGGCGCTCATCAACCGCGGCCGCAACCCCTCGGCCGGCGTTGTCGAAGCGTTGATCGACCAATTGTGGGCGGCGGAGGCGGATGCGACCGCCGCCGCGGATGGTCTGCTGCTCCGGCAAGCGCGCGACGCTCGCGCCGCCGCGGCCATCGATCTGCGTGATCTCGCGGACGGGCTGCCGCCGGGCCCGGCCAGCGTATTGGTCGCCGCTGCCGGCGGCTTGTCGCCGCACGCGCCACCGCCGGAGACGCCGGCACGGCCGAAGTCATCCGAACCCTCGCCGAACGCCGCGCATGCGGCCGCCGCAACGGCGTCACCGTCGGCTACCGCTGGAGCGCCGGGCTCCGATCGGGCGCGATCCGCGGACGATCATCCGGCCGGAGTCGCGACGGGGACCGCGGCGGCGCTTGCCACTGCCGCGGCTGTCGTGAACACCGCACCGACCGTCACTCCACTGGGTACTCCACCGGGTACTCCACCGGGTGCGCCAGATCCGGGCGATGCGCCGCCCGCTGAACATCCGAGCCAGCCGGGCGCCCCGGCGACCACGGCGCCGCAGCCAGCTTCCACCTCTGCGCCGGCCGAACCGCCCGCGGACGCGCCGACCGCCGACAATCCGATTCGCGACGCTCGTGCGACCGACTTGGCCAAGCGTCCGCCGAAGCCGACGCGCACCCCGAAACCGAACAAGGGTCGGTGACCGAGGGCCGGCGCGCGATTCGGGGTGCGCGTTTCGTCGCCGCGGTGATGGCGGTGGTCGGCATCGTCGCCGCCGCTGCGTTCATCGCGCCGCCGCCCGCGATGCTCGCGGGGTTGCGATCGGCGGGGCCGGCCAGCACCTGGAACGTCTACCTCCCGTTCGGGCAGGTCTACGTGGATGCCCGGACGCGCGCGACGCAGCGGGCCGCCGCTTCGCTCACGCCGCGCTCGTCGCCAAGCGCCACGCGGGCCGTCCCGTCTACACCGACCGCGACCGCCACCGGCGGATCGCCCGTGTCCCCGTCGGCGTCCCCGTCCGCGTCCCCGTCGCGCGCCGCTTCGGCCACCCGGACGGCGACCGCGCCTGCGACCACGGGCACGCCCGGCACGGACCCATCCGCATCCGCCACGCCGGTGCCGCCGACCGCGTCCCCGACGAGCGTGCCGACGCCGTCCTTCACGGTGCACGACCCGGCCGGCGACCGTCTGGCGCCCATGGCCGCGCGGCGTGACGGAGCGACCGCGGTTCGATACGATGCCGCCAGCCGGTCCTATCGCTTCACGCTTGCCGGCGACACGCAGCCGAGCTGGTCGCTGGACCTGACCCATCCGGATGTCCAGCGGGGTCGGATCAGCCTGCGGCAGCTCACCACCGGTCGCTATCCGGCGGCAGGGGCCGGCCTGTACTATCGAATGCTCGACGATAGCGTCGTGGAACCACGGTTGTTTGCGCTCGACTGGACGGTCGAGTCGCTCGTTCACGCGGTGGTGGGCGCGTCGTTGATCGTGACGGTGACGGAGCGGCTCGAGGACGTTCCGCACCGCAAGCGCTACACCCTGACGCCGGTCGGACGCGCGATCGCCCTTCGTGCGCAGAGCTTGGATGGCGCGGGCGACGCCAGCGGCCGCTACGCGGGCTTCACCGCCGGCGATATCGAGGGCGGACGGACCGCCGTCGGCGTCCGGATCCCGTACATGGACAGCGTACCGGTCACGTTCGTCGATGGGGAGTGGTTCACGAGCGCGCTGCTGGATGTGCCGCAGTCTCATGCCAACGCCCTATCGGAGCGAGGCCCGGGGGCGAGCGGCGGCGGGTACGCGAACGAGCTGACGGCGTTCTACGATCCGGACGCGCTCGGCCTCGTGCCGGCCGTCGACGAGACGGCATGGCTGACGTGGTCCGCCGACGTGCGGGACACGTTCGCCGTGCCGCCTGGCCCGGTGGCGCCCTACCGCGCCGGCAACGTCGGACGCGTGCACGCAACCCTGGTGAACCCGCCGCCGCCGGCCAAGCCGCCGTCGTTTGACGAACGGCGCGCCTACGCGGTGGCCCTGGCCGCGCTCGGGGTCACGGACCTGGTCGTGCACGCGCCGGACTGGCGCGCCCCGGATGCGGAGCCGCCGCGTGAGTGGCCGCCGGACGCGACGCGAGGCGGCGAAGCCGGCTGGCGTGCGCTGGGCGCGGTGGCCATCCTCGCGCCCTCGGCCGCATACACGTTGACCGTCGCCGGCTGCCCGGGCCAGCCCAACCCGGACTACCGCGCCAGCGAGCGTGTCACGGGCCGCGACAGCCTTCCCAAGGCGATGGACGGGCCGCTGTCTTGCGGTGACGGGTCCACGGTGCCGCGCTACCTGCTGCCGCCGACGGGCGCGGCGCGCCAATCGTTGGAGGACGCGGACCGGTGGTCGGCGGCCGGCATCCGTTCGATCACCCTGGACATCCTCGGGGCTTGGAACCCCGCCTTCGGCTGGCCGGGGGCGCCGGACAACAACCTCGACTTCGACTCGAGCCCGCGTCATCCCGGCACGGTGGGCGCCAGCGTCGCCGCGTACAGCCGCATGTTCGCCGACCTGCAGCACCGGCTCGGGCCCGTCTGGGCCGATGGCGCGCACGGCCCGTGGGCGGCGCGCTACGACACGTTCTACCTCGGCTACCTGGACGGCGTGTCGCGCAGCCTCTCGACAGGGCAGTTCGACGATGCGGCGGGCGCCGATGTCTCGGTCGTGCCCGACTTCGCCCTCGCGGTGGCACGCCCGATGGGGATCGGCTACGGTCTCGGCGACGTGGGGCGATTCTTCGGCGCGGATCGCGGGAGCGGGGCGCTCAGCGCGGCGGAGCTGGACGCGTGGCGGGCGACGGAGCTGGCGTTCGGCCATGCGGGCGCATGGTTGTCGGCGGGCGTGGCGCAGGACGTGGGGGGCGGGCGATGGGCGGGCGTGGCGGGTTCCCCGTGGACGCTGGCCGAGGAGGTCAAGGACTACCACCTCTTCCTGCCCCTCCAAACCCGCTACCTGGACGCGCCGCTCCAGAGCGTGGCGTATGTGGGCTCGGACGGCCGCGAGCGGACGTTGGCGGCCGCCCTCGTCGACGGCCTCAACCTCATCGGCCCGCGCCTGGTGCTGCGGTTCGGCGGGCCGCACGCGATGACGGTGTGGGTCAACCTTGGCGACACGGGCTGGCCGGTGGTGAACGGCGACACGGTCGTCGATCTCCCATCGGACGGCTGGCTGATCGACGGCGCGGACGTGTACGCGTTCAGCGCTCTCGTGGATGGCCATCGCGCGGACTTCCTGCGCGCACCGCAATGGACGCTCATGGACGGACGCGGCCAGGCGACGGTCTTTCCGGGCGGTCGGACGGTGGACGGGCTGCGGATCGACCGGTCGGATGGGCGCGTGATCGAGGGGGACGGGGGCGGGACGGTTGGGATTGGACGGTAGGGCGAGGCATTGGGATGGGGCGGTGTAAGGGCGAAGCATTGGGATGGGGCGGTGTAAGGGCGAAGCATTGGGATGCTGCATCCCAATGCTTCGCCCCTACGGTGGCCTACGCCGGTTCGGGTTCGGGCTTGGGCTCCGGCTCCGGCACGTGGAATACCAGCTGGCTCCCGTCCGGCGCGGCGTCCACGACGACGTGATCACCGTTTTGGATCGTCCCGGACAGGATCTGCTCGGAGAGCGGATCCTCGATGAGGTCCATGATCGAGCGGCGCAGCGGACGGGCGCCGAACTCCGGGTTATAGCCCTCTTCGAGCACGATGTCCTTGGCGGCGTCGCTCACCGAGATCGTCACGTGCTGGGCTTCCAAGCGCGGGTTCAGGCGTTCGATCTGCACGTCGACGATGCGGCGCAGGTTCTCGCGCGTCAGCGGCCGGAAGACGAGCAGCTTGTCGACGCGGTTGAGGAACTCGGGCTTGAACGTGCGCTTAAGCTCCTCGATGACCTTTTCTTTCATCTCGTCGTACTCGGCCGTCAACCGCGCTTGATCGTCCTTGGAGGCGTTGAAGCCGAGGACCTGCTGCTTGTTCAGCTGCGAGGCGCCGACGTTCGAGGTCATGATGATGATCGTGTTCCGAAAGTCGACCTTGCGGCCCTTGGCGTCTGAGAGGTGGCCGTCCTCCATGATCTGGAGGAGCATGTTGAACACCTCGGGGTGCGCCTTTTCGATCTCGTCGAGGAGCACCACCTGGTAGGGGCGGCGGCGCACGGCCTCGGTGAGCTGGCCGCCCTCGTAGTAGCCGACGTAGCCCGGAGGCGCGCCGACGAGGCGGGCGGTGGCGTGGCGCTCCATGAACTCGCTCATGTCGATCTGCAGGAGCGCGTCCTCGCTGCCGAACATGAACTCCGCCAGCGCCTTGGCCAGCTCGGTCTTGCCGACGCCGGTCGGGCCCAGGAAAATAAACACGCCGATCGGTCGGTTCGGGTCCTTGAGGCCGGCCCGTGAGCGCCGGACCGCCTTGCTGATCGCCTCGATCGCTTCGTCCTGGCTCACGATGCGGGCGTGGATCGTCTGCTCCATCTGCAACAGCCGCTCGCTCTCCTCGCCCGCGATCCGGACGACCGGCACGCCGGTCCACATCGCCACGACCTCGGCGATGTCCTCCTCGGTCACCTCGAGCTGGTCGTTCGAGGCGTCGCGCATTGTCTCGATCTCGCTGGAGAGCTCGCGCTCCCGCTCGCGCAGCACGACAGCTTCCTCGTAGCGCTCCTCGGAGAACGCCTTGTCCCGCTCCGCCTGCAGGGTGCGGAGGCTGTCGAACGCTTCGTGCAGGCCGGGCGCATCGGGCAGCTTGTACATGCGCACGCGGCTCGCGGCCTCGTCGACGAGGTCGATCGCCTTGTCGGGCAGGAAGCGGTCCGTGATGTAGCGCGCCGCCAGCTGGGCGGCGGCCGAGAGCGCCTCGTCGCGGATCTTGAGGTTGTGGTGCTCTTCGTAGCGCGGCTTGATGCCGCGCAGGATCTGCACGGTCTCGTCGACCGACGGCTCCTCGACGAACACGGATTGGAAGCGCCGCTCGAGCGCCGCGTCGGCCTCGATGTAGCGGCGATATTCGTCCAGCGTCGTGGCGCCGATGCACTGCAGTTCGCCGCGGGCGAGGGCCGGCTTCAGGAGGTTGGCGGCGTCCACGCTCGAACCGGCCGAGCCGGCGCCGACGAGCATGTGCAGCTCATCGATGAACAGGATCGCGTCCGAGCCCTTGATCTCGTCGACGACGCGCTTCATCCGCTCTTCGAACTGGCCGCGGTAGATCGTCCCGGCCACCAAACTGCCGACGTCGAGCATGAACACGCGCTTGTCGCGCAGCTGCGCCGGGACATCGCCCTCCGCGATCCGCTGCGCGAGCCCTTCGACGATCGCCGTTTTGCCGACGCCCGGCTCGCCGATGAGGGCCGGGTTGTTCTTGGTGCGCCGGCTCAGGATCTGGATCACGCGCTCGATCTCGTGCTTGCGGCCGACGACCGGGTCGAGTTGTCCCTCCTCGGCCTGCGCCGTGAGGTCCGTGCCGAGCTGGTCCATCATCGGGGTCTGCTGGCTCTTCTTGGGCCGTTCGACCTTTTCGCGGCTCGGGGTTTGCATGATCGCCCGCGTGGTCTGCATCCGCACGAGCGAAAGGTCGCACCCGAGGTCCTTGAGCACATCGATCGCCAGCCCGCCGCCTTCACCGATGAGGCCGAGCAGCAGATGTTCCGTGCCGATGTACTGGTGGTTCATCCGGCGGGCCTCTTCGACGGCGCGCTCGATGACCCGCTTCGTGCGCGGGCTGAGGCCGGTCGTCTGGCCCGGTGAGCGCCGACCGGCGCGCCGGCTCGACTCCTCGATGATGCGGCGGACGTGCACGGGGTTCACGCCGAGATCGCGCAGCACCCGCGCCGCGACCCCCCGCTCCTCCTGGACGAGGCCGAGCAGCAGATGCTCGGTGCCGATGTAGCTGTCCTGAAGGCGCCGTGCCTCCTCTTGGGCCAACATCAACACGCGGCGGGCACGTTCGGTGAACCGGTCGTCAAACTTCGCCATCATCGATCCCATCTAACCGGCGGGGGTGGCGGGCGCCCCACCACCCCCGCTCGATTTTGCTATCGATTGGTCTAGACCTACCGAACAGATGTTACGGATCCCCTTCCGTCCGTTGTCTACGACCTCCGGTCAGCCGCGACGACCCGACCGTGGCCGGACGTCGTCCCTGTCGCAGTCCGCACTACGCTTCGGCCCCATCGGCCATCGCGGCCGGTTCGGCTTCCGCCACCGGCTCGGCGACGGCCTCGACCGCCGGCTCCGCGGCAGCTTCCG
>JBDTSC010000162.1:0-8422 GCA_039931375.1 Ardenticatenales bacterium | reverse complement strand
GACCGTCCCAGCCGCTGTAGTCGTCCGTCCCAGCCGCTGAAAGCACCGCCCGCAGCCGCTGCCCGCCCGCAAACAGCAACGGGGGCGGTCCGTGAACCGCCCTCGTTGCTCCACTGCCATTCGGTTGTCCGAACCCATTCGGTTGTCCGCGAGCCAGCCGTCCAAGCTTCGCCGCGAGCCTACGCGTCCGAGTCGCCGCTCACCGCGCGCGGCGTGCCGCCCTTGCCGCCCGCAACCGTCGCCGCCTCCTTGCACCGCGCCACCGCCGTGATTACAATGTACTCACTAGCCGATCTCGCTCGGAGGCCAACTATGAAGACACGGCTCATCCAAATCGGCAACTCCCGCGGCGTGCGCATCCCCAAGGCGATCATCGCGCAGGCTGGACTTAGCGATGAGGTGGAGCTGGAAGTTCGGGACGGCGTGATCATCATCGCGAGCGTCGCGCCGACCCGCCAGGGTTGGGCAGCGGCCGCACGCGCGATGGCCGAACGCGGTAACGAAGGTCTGCTCGATCCACCGACGCCCACGCGATTTGAGGACGAGGAATGGGCGTGGTAGCGACGGGAAGCGTTCGGCGCGGAGACGTCGTCCTCGTCGACCTCGACCCAACGCGCGGTGGCGAGATTCAGAAGACAAGGCCGTGTGTGATCGTGTCGCCCGATGAGCTGAACGCCCATGTACGAACGCTCATCGTCGCACCGATGACGACCGGTTCCCATGCGTATCCGTTTCGTGTCGCATGTCGATTCGAGGACAAGCAAGGTCACATCGTGCTAGACCAACTGCGTACGGTCGACCATGAGCGCGTCGTCCTTCATCTCGGCCGCGTCCCGGACGCCACACTGCGCCGCAGCTTAGCGGTACTACAGGAGATGTTCGCACAGTGAAGTGGCCCCATGACCACCACCCGCCCCTACGGCACCTGGCCCTCCCCCAGGCGGACGTTCTCGCATCGTCCCCCTCCCACCTTGCGCTGACGTCACCGAGCGATACAATCGCCGCCTGAACGGCGGTTCGCTGGTCGACGCGAAGCGGGAGCCCGATGGTCGCCAACCGACGTCCTTTCACCCTCCGATCCGCCTTTGGCAACCCGCTCGTCGTGCTCCTCTGCCTCGCCGCTTCCGGCTGCCGCTTCGCCACCCCAACCCCCACCCCCATCCCCACGATCACCCCGACCCCCACGGTCACCGCCACGCCCACGACGACGCCCACGCCCACCGCCACCGCAACGCCCACCTTCCCGGCGGACGCCTACGTCGACCCCCCGTCCCTCAACATCCGCGGCGGCCCGAACACGCTCCACCCCATCGTCGGCGCCGTCGGGCACGGCACACCGGTGGCCGTCGAGGGCAAGAACGACGACGCCAGCTGGCTGGCCGTGCGCTCGCCGGCCGAGGTGCGCGGCTGGATCAACGCCGGCTACGTGCGCCTCGTCAAGCCGCTGGACGCCGTCCCGACGCAGCCGACCCCGACATCGCCCCCGACGCTCACGCCGACGCCCGAGCCGATGGACCCCGCGCAGCCGCTCGTCGTCGTGCCGTCGGCGATCGCCCAAGGGGATCCCGTGCTCGTGCGGGTGCGCGCCGAGGGCGCGAGCAAGGTGCTGGCGGTGCTGGCGGACGTCGAGACCGAGCTGATCCGCGTCGACGGCGACACGTTCGCCGGGCTGCTCGCGGCGGCGCCGGACCAGGCGCCCGGCCAACAGGCGGTGTACCTGACGATCATCGACGGCGACGGGAACCCCTCCAACCAGACCGTCCTGCTGCCGATCCGCGACGCATCTTACCCGGCGGAGACCATCACGCTCGACACGACCGCGCACCCCAACCTGGCGGTGACGATCGACCCTGCCGTGCGGGCCGAGGAGCTCGGCCGTATGCTGCCCGTGTGGCGCACCGTGACCCCCGAACGCATGTGGCACGGCCCATGGCAGACACCGATGACGACAACGCTGCTCTCGTCGCTGTTCGGGACGCACCGCAACTACAACGACGGCACCTACAACGGCTTCCACAACGGCCTCGACTTCCGCGCCCGCCCCGGCACGCCGATCCACGCGCCGGCGCGCGGGCGCGTGGCCCTGGCGGAGACGCAGAAGGTCTTCGGCAACACGGTGTGGATCGACCACGGCTGGGGCGTGTACTCCGGGTACGCGCACATGGAGCGGTGGACGGTAGAGGTGGGGCAGGTCGTGGAGGCGGGGACGGTGATCGGCATGGTGGGCGGCACGGGGGCGGCGACGGGGCCGCACCTGCACTGGGAGGTGCGGGTGCTCGGGGTGGCGACGGCGCCGTTGGGGTGGACGTTGCGGGACGTGGGGGCGGTGCCGTAGCGGGGGGACATCGCACCGACGCTCCTCAGCTACTCACCGCCCCCGCCTCCACCACCTCAAGATCCAACGCCGCCGCCAGCAGGGCGCGCGTATACGGCTCGCGCGGCGCATCGAAGATCGCCTCGGCCGCGCCCTGCTCGACGATCCGGCCGTCGTGCATCACCACCAGCTCGTCGGCCAGGGCGCGGATCACCTTGAGGTCGTGGCTGATGAAGAGGTAGGCCAGACCGTGCCGGCGCTGTAGGTCACGCAGCAGGTCCAGGATCTCCGCCTGCCAGGACATGTCCAGCGCCGAGGTGGGCTCGTCGAGCACGATGAAGCGCGGACGCAGCGCCAGGGCGCGGGCGATGGCGATGCGCTGGCGCTGCCCGCCGGAGAACTCATGCGGGTAGCGGTCCTGCATCGCCGGCTCGAGGCCCACCTCGGTCAGCAGATCGTCCAGCACGGCCCGCCGCGCCGTCTCGGTCGGCGCAAGCCGCCCGTGGGCTTCCAGGCCCTCCTCGATGATCTGGGCCACCGACATGCGCGGGCTGAGGCTGGCATACGGGTCTTGAAAGACGATCTGCAGGTCGCTGCGCAGCGCCCGCAGTTCGCGCGGCGGCACGGCCAAGAGGTCCCGCCCGTCGAATTGCAGGCTGCCGCCCGTGGCCTTGAGCAGCCGCAGCATCGCCAGGCCCAACGTCGTCTTGCCGCTGCCGCTCTCGCCCACCACGCCCACCGTCCGACCGGCGCGAACCGTCAGGCTGATGCCGTCCACCGCCTTCACGTAGCCCGTCACCCGTTGCAGGATGCCTCGGCGCAGCGGGAACCAGACGCGCAGGTCGGTCACCCGCAGCAGCTCCGGAGCGTCGCCCGGCGGGCGAGCGTGGCGGACCCCCGGTTGGGCCGCGAGCAGCATGCGAGTGTAGGCGTGCTGCGGCCGCGTAAAGACCTCGCGGGTCGTACCGCTTTCCTTGACCTCGCCCTCGTGCATCACGTAGACCCGGTCGCTGATCTTGCGCACGATCCCCAGATCATGGGTGATCCAGAGCACGGCCATGCCCATCTGTTCCTGCAGCTCCTTGACCAGCCGCAGAATCTGGGCCTGGATCGTCACGTCGACGGCCGTGGTCGGCTCGTCGGCGATCAGCAGGTCCGGCTCGTTGGCCAGCGCCATCGCGATCATCACCCGCTGCCGCTGCCCGCCGGACAGCTCGTGCGGGAACGCCTTCAGCCGCCGCTGCGCGTCGGGCAGCCCCACCAGCTCCAAGAGCGCGATCGTCCGCTCCCGGGCGGCCGGGGGCAACATCCGCCGGTGCAGCATCAGCACCTCGGAAACCTGATGCTCGATGCTGTGCAACGGGTTGAGCGACGTCATCGGCTCCTGGAAGACCATGGCGATGCGGTCGCCGCGGATGGCCCTGAGCCGCGCGGCCGGCGCGCCGATCAGCTCTTCGCCGCGCAGGCGGATGCTGCCGCCGGGATGCCAGGCCTTGGGATAGGGCAGCAGCTGAAGGATGGACAGGGCGGAGACCGACTTCCCAGAGCCGCTCTCCCCGACCAATGCGACCGTCTCGCCGGGGTCGATGTGGAAGGAGACGCCGCGAACGGCCTTGACCTCCCGCTCGCCCCGCCCGAAGGTGACGCGCAGTTCGTCGACGGTCAAGAGCGGCCCACCGCTGGCGGTCGTCAACCGTCGACGGCCTTGTACGGGTCGAAGGCGTCGCGCACGGCCTCGCCGACGAAGACGAGCAACACCAGCATGATCGACAGCACCAGGAATGCCGTGATCCCCAGCCAAGGCGCCTGCGGGTTCTCCTTGCCCTGGCCGACCATCTCGCCCAGGGAGGCCGAGCCCGGGGGCAGTCCGAAGCCCAGGAAGTCCAGCGCCGTCAACAGCGTCACGGCGCCGGTGAGCACGAAGGGCAGGTAGGTCATCGTGGACACCATCGCGTTGGGCAGGACGTGGCGGCGGATGATGACGGCGTCTGACACCCCAAGGGCCCGCGCGGCGCGCACGTACTCGAAGTTGCGCACCCGCAGGAACTCCGCCCGCACCACCCCCACCAGCAGCGTCCACTCGAAGAGGACCATGATGCCAAGGAGCCAGTAGACGTTGGGATCCACGATGCTGGCCAAGATGATCAGCGTGAAGAGCAAGGGCACACCGCTCCAGATCTCCACGAAGCGCTGGAAGCCCAGGTCCAGCCAGCCCCCGAAGTAGCCCTGCACCGCGCCGGCCGTGATGCCGATCAGCGAGCTGATGAACGTCAGCGCCAGGGCGAAGAGTACGGAGGTGCGGAAGCCGTAGATCGCCCGCGCCAGCACGTCGCGCGCCTGATCGTCCGTGCCCAGCCAGTTGTCGCCGGCGCGCGGCGGCGTAGGGGCCGACATGCCGGCCGGGATGTCCTTCTTGTAGGTGTCGAAGGCGTAACGGATGGGCGGCCAGAGCATCCAGCCCCCGCCCTCCGTCACCACCAGGCGCCGCAGCTCCGCCGAACGATAGTCGGCCTCGGTCTGGAAGATCCCGCCGAAGGTCGCCTCGGAATAGACATTGAACACGGGCACGTACACGTGGCCCTTGAAGTCCAGCAGGAGCGGCTTGTCGTTCGCGATGAGTTCGGCGCCAAGCGAGATTCCAAAGAGGACCAGGAAGATCAACAGCGAGCGGTAGCCGCGGCGGTTGGCTTTGAAGTTGTCGATCCGCCGGCGCGTCAACGGCGAGACGCGCCGGCCGAGAAACGTGGGCCCGGCCGCCATCAGCCGCCCCGCCGCTCGAAGTCGATCCGCGGATCCACCCAGACGTAGGTGAGGTCGGACAGCAGGTTGACCAGCAAGCCGAGCAGGGTGAAGAGGTACAGCGTGCCGAAGAACACCGGGTAGTCGCGGTTTACCACGGCCTGGAAGCTCATCAGCCCCAAGCCCTCGATCGAGAAGATGTTCTCGATGAGCAGCGCCTCGGTGAAGAAGATGCCCAACAGAGCGGCCGGAAATCCGGAGATCACGATCAACATGGCGTTGCGGAAGACGTGGCCGTACAGGATGCGCCGCTCGGTCAGGCCCTTGGCCCGCGCGGTGACCACGTACTGCTTGTTGATCTCGTCCAGGAAGGAGTTCTTGGTCAGAAGCGTGAGCCCAGCGAAGCCACCGATGACCAGGGTGGCCACCGGCAGCACCAGATGCCAGACGTAGTCCGCGATCCACATGCCCCAACCAAGGCTCTCCGCGCCGGAAGCGTGAAGGCCGCGCAAGGGAAAGATCTTGAGGAAGCTCCCGCCGGCGAAGAGGATGATGAGCAGGATGGCGAACAGGAATCCGGGGATGGCGTACAGCGTGGCGATGATGGTGGAGGTGGACACGTCGAAGCGCGAACCGTCGCGCACCGCCTTTCGGATGCCAAGGGGAATCGAGATGAGGTAGATGATCAGGGTCGACCACAACCCAAGGGACATGGACACCGGCAGCCGCTGACGGACCATGCTCAGCACGGTACGACCGGTGAAGAAGCTCTTGCCCAGGTCGAATCGGGCATAGTTCTTGAGCATGAGCCAGAAGCGCTCCAAAGGCGGCTTGTCGAAGCCGTAGCGCTTCTCGATCTGGGCGATCAACTCCGGTCGCAGGCCTTTGGCACCGCGGTAGCGGCTGTCAGAGCCGGTTGCGGCGCCCCCCGCGGCGGCGCCGACGTCGCCGCTGCTGCCGCGGAGGGCCCCACGTTGGGCGCCGAAGTGCTGGACCTGGAACAAGGTCCGCTCCACCGGCCCGCCCGGCGCCACCTGGACGATGACGAAGTTGATGATCAGGATCCCCAACAAGGTGGGGACCATGAGCAGAAGGCGGCGGACGATGTAGGCGGCCATCCCAGGACCGCGGGCGCCTGGGCCTAGCCTTCGCTGCGGCGGCGCAGGAAGAACCAGCCAATCGCGACGACGGCCAGCAGCGCCAGGCCCGGCATGAGCAGCGACCCGCCGCTGCCGGGCGTCCCGGCCGGCGTGGCGTCGGCAGGCGTCGCTTCCGCCGTCACCGTCACGGCGGAGGTCGATGCCACGGCGTCCGCCGTCTCGCCCTCCACGGTGGGCTTGACGAACGCGAGGGCCTCCTGGGCCTTGCGGATGGCCTCCGCCTGGCTGCTGTCCGCGAACCAGGCGTCGAAGTCGCTGCCCAGGTTCGGCATCGTCGCGGGATGGCGAACGACCTTCCAGTAGGCCTCCCGCGAGTGGCTGATGTGCCATTGCGGCACCACGTATTGGCCCCACTGCAGCACGCGGTCCAGGGCGCGGCTGGCCGTGACCAGCGCCACGCGGTCGGAGGCGTTGACCACCGCGTCGACCATGGCATCCACCGCGGGGTCGCAGATGCCGGGGTAGTTGCCGCTGCCGGGGGTCTTGGCCGCCTCGCACGTCCAGTAATCGCGCTGCTCGTTGCCCGGTGACTCGGACTCCGCGCGGTTGACGACGATCACGTCGAAGTCGAAGTCCTCGGTGAGCTTCTCGTACTGGCTGGGGTCGACGGTCCGCATCGCGGCGTCCACGCCCAGCTTCTTCAGGTTGTCGATGTAGGGTCCGGTGATGCGCTCGAAACCGGGATCGTCCAGCAGGATTTCGAACTTCAGGGGCTTGCCAGCGGCGTCGACCAGGGCGTTGTCCTTGACGGTCCAGCCGGCGGCCTCCAGAAGGTCGACCGCTGTCTTGAGGTTCGCGCGCAAGCCGTCCTCCGTACCGCCGGTGCTGGGCGCCGCGAAGGCCTTGGTGAAGACTTCCTCGGGGACCTTGCCCTTGAAGGGCTCGAGCAGGGCCAGCTCGGCGCCGTCGGGCACGCCGACCGCACCCAGTTCGGAGTTGGAGAAGTAGCTGTTGTCGCGGGTGTAGGCGTTGTAGGTCAGGTTGGCGTTCGTCCATTCGAAGTCGAAGGCCAGGATGAGGGCCTCGCGGACGCGCTTGTCCTGGAACAGCGGCCGGCGCAGGTTGAACCAGTAGCCCTGCATCCCCTGGTCGTTGTCGTTGGGGATCTCCTCCTTGACCACCTTTCCCTCGGTCAGGGCCGGGAAGTCGTAGCCGACGGCCCAGTTCTTGGAGGAGTTCTCGGCCCGGTAGTCATACTCGCCGGCCTTGAAGGCCTCCAAGGCCACGTCGCTGTCCAGGTAGAAGTCGTAGCGCATCGTGTCGAAGTTGTAGCGGCCCTTGTTGACCGGCAGGTCCGCCCCCCAGTAGTCGGGGTCTCGAACCAGGGTCAGGGAGTTGCCGGGATCGACCTTGCCCACCTTGTAGGGGCCGCTCGAGACGGGGATTGCCAGGTCAGGCGTCTCGAAGGCCCGTGTGGCCCACCAGGCCTTCTGAAAGATCGGGAACTGGCCGAGAATGAGGGGCAGCTCAAGGTTGGTGGTCCCGCCCTTTGTGTCGAAACGGACGGTCATCGGGTCGACCGCGACCACCTTGTCGACGTCGCCATAATACTGCGCGTAGAAGGGGTTGCCCTTGTCGCGCAGGATGTTGAAGGAGAACACGACGTCGTCGGCCGTCACCGGCGTTCCGTCGCTCCAACGTGCTTCAGGACGCAGGGTGAAGACCGTCCAGCTGCGGTCCGCCGGCGTCTGCACGGTCGCCGCAAGGCGCCCATACATGCTGAACGGCTCATCCAAGGAGCTGGTCATCAGCGTCTCGTAGACCCGGTCCTCCAGGACGAGGTAGGGCGTCGTGCCCTCCAGGATGTACGGGTTGAGGCTGTCGAAGCTGCCGGTTTGTGCCAGCGTCACATCGCCGCCCTTGGGCGCCTCGGGATCGGCGTAGTCGAAGTGCGTGAAGTCGGCCGGATACTTCAGCGCGCCGTGCATCGCCAGGCCATGTGCCGTCGGCGCCTCGGGGGCGGCGGTCTGGGCTGCCACGGGCGGCTGGAGGCCCATCGTCCACAGTGCGCCCGTGGCCAGCAGGGCCACCGCCCAGCGTCGACCGCCGAGCCGCCGAGATCCGGATAGCTGTCCCATGAATCGCCGCTCGCTGGCCATCGCGCACTCCCTTGGGCTTGTGTCCCACGTGGATCCGCCCGAACGGGCGGGAGCAGGTGCGCCGGCGGGGGTCGAATCCTGCCATGCAGGTCCGATCGACCGCGCGGGGG
>JBDTSC010000161.1:0-8486 GCA_039931375.1 Ardenticatenales bacterium | reverse complement strand
GGCGCGTTAAACAGAGGGAGCCGGACGGCGGGTGCCGTCCGGCTCAACACTCTGTGAGGAGGAGAAAACGCAACCGCAGTATACGGCCCCTCGCGCGACGGTTCCGGTCAGAAGCCCACCGCTCAGCCGTCAAAGCAACCGTCGGGTAACCCGTCGGACAAGCCGTCGCTGGCCGCCGCGTCCCGGCCGCGATAGCATGCGCGCATGCCAACCGTTCGCGACTTCGCCCTCGCCCTCCTCATGACGGAGTCGATCGCCGCTCGCCTCGCGCCGCCGGCGCGCGACCTGACGGATGACGACCTTGGCCCGCCGCTCCGCCTCGAGGGGCCGGTCCGGCCGCCGAACCTCGTTCCGGTCAAAGCGAGGGCGGCGCGGGTGCCGTCATTGGCGGGCTTTCGCAACCCGGTCCACCGGGCACGGATCCTGCACGCGTACGCGAACCACGAACTGCAGGCCACGGAGCTGTACGCCTGGGCGATCCTCGCCTTCCCCGACGCGCCGCCCGAGCTGCGACGCGACCTGCTCAGCGTCCTCGCCGACGAGCAGCGCCACACCCGGATGTACATCGCCCGCGTCGAGGCGCACGGTGCCCGTTTTGGCGACTTTCCGGTCAGCGACTACTTCTGGGCCAAGACGCCGTTGCTGACCACGCCGTTGCGCTTCCTGTGCGCGATGGCGCTCACCTGGGAGAACGCCAACCTCGACCACACGCTCGAGTCGGCCGCGGCGGCCCGCGCGGCCGGTGATGAGGCGTCGGCCGCCGTGATCGACAAGGTGCAGGCCGACGAGGTGCGGCACGTGGCCATCGGCTGGAAGTGGTTGGCGCGCCTGAAGCCTTCGGACGTGGACATGTGGACGGCGTGGCGGGCGAACATCGACTTCCCGCTCCGGCCGGCGCTGGCGCGTGGGCGGCGGTTCAACACGGCCGGGCGCATCGCGGCAGGCTTCGATGCGGCGTTCATCGCGGCCCTCGAGGCGGTCGACATCGACCTCGACCGGCGCGGCCCGGCGTTGGAGCGGTTGAAGGCGAGCGCGGCGCCGTCGGACGACGTGCCGATGGACGATGCATCGATGGACGACGCACCGGGTGCCGCGAGGGGCTCCAGCGGATCGTGACCACCGCTCGGAGCGGCCCGCGCCGACCGCTGCGCCCGCCCCGCACTGGCGCCGGACTCGTCGTAGCCAACCTCGACGCCGACCACCAGTTCGCGCGGGCGCTCGGCCTCGGCCTCGAACCGCCCCGCCCGACCAAGGCCGCCCGCGCCAGGGCCGGGGTCCTCGGTCGCCTGATGGCCGTGCTCGCCGGGCCGGACGACCGGCTGATCGGGTTCGCAGGCACGGGCGACGACCCCGCGCTCTGGCCGGGCCAGTCGATGCCGCTCGTCGAGAACGACCGGATCGAGGCAACGCTCGCCGCGACCTCGTTCGCCGTGACCATGCCCGATCCGCCGAACATGCCCATCCTGCCTTGGGCCGAAACGCGGGACGTCGCGGCGCTGCGCGCGGCGATGCTCCGGGCCGCGAATGGTCGCCCGGCCCCGTCCCATCGTCCGATCGGCCATCCGGTCGTCGATGCGCTCTGGGCGTTGGCGCCGCCCGACCCCGACACGGTCGCCCGGCTCAACCACCGCCGCCATGCGCTGCGGATGGCCGAGTCGATGGGGATCGAACGGTTCGGCGCGGCCCTTGTCCGCAGCACGGTCGAGGTCAGCGAGCGCCTTGCGCCGGATGGCGACAGCCGCCGCGGCGCCGCCGAGGTCGGCGCCGCATCGTGCGTCGTGAAGGCGGCGTGCTCGTCGGCCGGCCGCGACCGCGTGTGGGTGGCCAGCGATGGGACGATGGGCGCGGACGACGAAGCGCGCCTCGAGCGCCTGTTCGCGCGGCATGGTGAAGCCGTCATCGAGCCGTGGCTCGATCGCACCGCCGACTTCGGCGTCGTCGGCCACGTCGACGCCGACGGGCAGCCGACGGTCGTGGGGCTCCATCGCCAGCGCGTCGACGCGCACGGCCGCTTCAAGGGCATCGACGTGCCGTTGGGCATGGACGTCGGCGACGATCGCCTGGAGGCGCTGCTCGGCCTTCGCGTCGGCGAGGCCGAGGCGCTGCGCGGAGTGCATCGGGCGGTCGGTCTTGCGATCGGCGCCCTTGGTTATCGCGGGGCGTACGGCATCGACGCGTGGCATTGGCGCGATGCGGCGGGACGGACGCGGCTCCAGCCGCTGGGCGAGCTGAACGCGCGCTTGAGCATGGGCTTCCTCGGGCGCGTGCTGGCCGATCGCGCCGTGGCGGCCGTCGGGCCGGTGCGCGGCGCGGCGGCGGTGGACGCGACGGGGGTGGTGCGGGTGGCGTCGGCGGCGCGCTGAGCGGCGGATGGGGCCGACGGCCGTCGGGTTTGCGCGCCTAGAACACCTGTGCGATGATGGGCCGCATCCATGATGGGCGGCGCCGATGGTTGGCCGATGGTTGGCCGATGGTCGAACGGGTCGGCGCCGACGACCGCTGGAGGGTTCCATGTCCGACGCACCGCCCGGTATTCGCCTCGGCCGAATCGGCCAGGTCGCGCAGCACGTCCGCGATATCGAGGCGTCCGTCGCTTTCTACCGCGACGCCCTCGGGTTGCCGCTGCAGTTCATGGCCGCGCCTGCGCTCGCATTCTTCGACTGCGCCGGAACGCGGCTCATGCTCAGCGCCGGCGACGGCGGTGGCGCCAGCAACAGCGACGCGGGCGGAGACGCCGCGGGCGATGCGCCGCGACCGTCGTCGACCTACCTGTACTTCAGCGTCGCCGACATCGCCGCCGCGCGCGACACGCTTCGTGGGCGTGGCGTCGCGTTCATCGACGAGCCGCACCTGGTGGCCCGCACCGGCGATGTCGAGGTCTGGATGACGTTCTTCAAGGATCCCGACGGGCATCCGCTCGCGCTGATGAGCGAGGTGCTGGGAGCGCCTTCGAACGACGACGAGGCAGCGTAGGCGTCGCGGTCGAGTCGGATCGAACGTACCAAGCGAGGAGGTAGCGGATGAGCGAATCGCCCCCCCCGCCCTTCGGGCGCATCGGCTGGATCGACATCACCGTGCCGGACGCGGAGTCGCTGCGCGACTTCTACTCCGCGCTGGTCGGGTGGCGGCACGAGGCCGTCGACATGGGCGGCTACGATGACTACGCGATGGTCCCCGAGCATGGGGATGGGCCGGCGGCCGGCATCTGCTTCCTCAAGGGCGTCAACGACACGATGCCATCCGCGGTCTGGCTGCCGTACATCACGGTGCCGGACCTGGTGCAGTGCATGGAGACGTGCCTAGCCCTCGGCGGCACGATCGTGGCCGATCGGCGCGACACCGGCGGCTACGTCGTGATCCGCGATCCGGCGGGCGCGGTCGCGGCGCTCTGGCAGCCGCAGTGACGTCGACACGGTGATGTCCAGACGGTGACGTCGACACGGTGACGTCGACACAGTGACGTCAACACAGTGACGTCGACACAGTGACGTCGACACAGTGACGTCGACACAGTGACGTCGACACAGTGACGTCGACGCGGTGGTCACGGGGCGGCCGATGCTGCGCGTGGGGCACGGCATGGCGCCGGAAGGGGCGCTTCCACCCGCTGGCGTCGCCCGCGGCGTCGCGATATCCTAGCGGCTCACCTGCCCGCGCCCGGTCGACGACCGCGCCGCGCGCCCCGTGGAGGCCCGCATGACTTTCCATCGCCCGCTCCGCCGCCGCCCCGCCGTCGGCGCCGTTCTCGGTGCGCTGGCCGCCGTCGCCGTTCTGACCGGGGCCGCACGCCATGACCGCTTCGATGTCGCGCGTGCGTCCGAGCCGCGCGTCGTCGGCGCGGACGTGGCGGATGCGCCCGCCGCACCCGCCGCGCCGGACCAAGGCATCGCCCCGCGCTGCCCCATCCGGCCGGTGACGGCGATGGCGGCGCCGTTCTTCGAGGATGTCTCGGTCGCCGCGGGCATTAAGCCGGCCGAGGCCGTCGCCGGACAGCGGGCTCACCCGCGCACGCGCTGGGTCGATCTGGACGGCGACGGCTGGGACGACATCGTCGCGCCGACGATGTTCCCCGAGACGTGGGCCAGCAACGCGAACCCGCGGCCGTTCGACTGGCTGGTGTACCACAACAACCAGGACGGCACGTTCAGCGACGTCTCGGAAGCCAGCGGCCTGCAGGGCGTCCAGGCGGGCTTCATGGCCTTCGGGGACTGGGACAACGACGGCGACGAGGATGCGTTCGCCGGCCTCGACATCCCGAACCACTACGACACGTCAGTGCCACACACGCACCAGATCCTCCTGAACGACGGCACGGGCGTCTTCACCGTCAAGCCCAACAGCGGCGTCGAGGTTCCCGCCGGCATCGACCCGCGCGACGGCAGCCGGGTGGATTACGCCGCCGGGAACGCGGCCGTGGCGGATTACGACAACGACGGGCGGTTGGACATCTTCCTGGGCAACGGCCACACGTCGTGGGCGCTGCCCGATCAGCTCTTCTTCGGGCGCGGCGACGGGACGTTCGTGAACAAGACCGCCAACCTGGTCGGCAACGAGGCCGATGAGTCCGACGGCTCCGTGGCGTGCGATGTCGACGCGGACGGCGACCTGGACATCTTCAGCGCGACGTACGGCGTGAGCTGGAACTACGGCCATCAGTTCCTGTGGATCAACGACGGCAAAGGCGGCTTCACGAACGAAGCCCGTCGCCGCGGCGTCGAGGCGCAGTCGGGCGGGAACACGTTCCGTAAGGACAACGACTACGGCATGCTGCCGCAGCCGGGCGTGTCGCGGGCCGAGTGGATCGGCTCGAACGGCTTCGGCGTGGACTGCGGCGACGTGAACGGGGACGGGCTGATGGACCTGCTGGTCGCGAACATCAGCCACCCGAGCGAGTTCCCGTTCCCGTTCCAGGATTGGTCCAAAGAGGACGTCGACTTCGCCAACAAGACGCGGCGCTGGTCGGACCCGTCGCTGCTGCTCGTCAACCGCGGCCCGGGCTACGGTTGGTCGTTCCGCAACGACTGGATGCGCCGCGGATTGCCGTACAACGAGGGCGACATCGACAGCGCGATGGCCGATTACGACAACGACGGACGGCCGGATATCGCCGTAAGCCGCGACCGCAAGTACGACGCCAGCCCGCGGTTTATCGAGACCGACCAGCTCGGCTGGTTCGGACTGCACCACCAGGAAGCGGACGGCTCCTTCAAGAGCGTCGGCTACACCAGCGGCATCAACCACCCCGAGGACCCGGCCGCGGCGGCCCGCATGCGCGGGTCCGGCAACGTCGGCTGGTCCGACTACGACCACGACGGCGATCTCGACCTCCTGCTGGGCGGCGGGCCCGGCGGCACCAGCGGCCACCTCTTCCGGAACACGCAAGGCAACCTCAACGACTGGCTGAGCGTCCGCGTCGTCGGCGACGGCACGGCGGTGAACATGGACGCGATCGGCGCCAAGGTGACGCTGCGCTGGCGGAACGAGGATGGGTCGTGGCGGCCCGAGCGGCTGACGCAGGTGGTCAAGGCCAGCCGCGGGACGTTCAACTCGATGGACAGCCGCGTCCTGCAGTTCGGCCTCGGCGATCGGAGCTGCGCCTACACCCTCGTCGTCGAATACCCCGACGGCCACCGCAGCAGCTGGAACGGCGATGACGTCGGCCGCAACCGCCACGTCGCGATCCACTACGACGACACGCTGCGACCGGACGACCCGACGGCATCGTCCAGCATCCAGGGCGTGCCCGCCGCGCCCGACGCCACGCTGCCGGTCTGGGCGCCCGCTTCGGCCGTGCTGCCGTGGGCGAATCGCGAATGATCCAACGCGTCGGCGTCATCCTCGGCGGCCGATCGAGCGAGCGCGAGGTCAGCCTTGCCAGCGGGCGCCAGGTGGTCTTCAACCTCGACCGCGCGAGGTTCGCCGCCATCCCGCTGTTCATGGACCATCGCGGCTGGCTCTGGCGGCTGCCGGCCAAACTGGTCGTCCAGAACACGTGCGCGGACGTCGAGACGCGCCTCGCCGCCGATGCCGAGCGCGTCCCGCTCGAGGCGCTGCCGGCCGAGATCGACATCGCCTTTGTGGCGCTGCACGGCAAGTACGGCGACGATGGCTGCATCCAGGGCGTTCTCGAGCTGGCCGGCGTGCCGTACACCGGCTCGGGCGTCCTGGCCGCCGCCTTGTCGCTGGACAAGCCGATGGCGCACCGCCTCCTCGCGGCGCACGGCTTCGCCGTTCCGCGCGAGATCGTCGTCGCGGCGGACGACTGGGCGGCCGATCGCGACGGCTGGATCGGGCGCGTCGCGGCGGCGGTCGGCCAACCGGCCGTCGTGCTGCCGGTGCGCGAGGGGTCGAGCATCGGGGTGAGCGTGGTGGCGGACATCGAGGACCCGACAACCGGTCTGGCGGCGGCGATCGACGAGGCGTTGCGCTGGGACACCGCGGTGCTGGTCGAGGAGTACTTGGACGGCCTGGAGTTCAGCGTCATCGTCCTCGGCGCGGCGGACGGCGGCGCCGAGGCGCTGTTGCCCACCGAGACGGTCAGCCCCAACCCGTTCATGACGTACGACGACAAGTACATGCCCGGCCGCTCGCAGAAGATCACCCCGGCCCGCGTGGACGCCGCGACGCTCATCCGCATCCAACGCGAGGCCGAGCGGCTCTTCGTCGCCTTCGGCTTCAAGGGCTACGCCCGCCTCGACGGCTTCCTGATGACCGATGGGCGCCTGCTGTTCACCGACCCCAACAGCACGTCCGGCATGGCGCCGAGCAGCTTCATGTTCCACCAGGCGGCCGAGGCCGGGCTGACGGCCGGGATGGTCATCGAGCGGATCCTGGCCACCGCGATGGCGGACCACGCCGCCAAGCGCGGGCCGCTGTAGACGCCCCATGGCATTGCTCGTGTAGGGGCAGGCCCCCGTGCCTGCCCTCCACCCGCACACCGCGCCGACGCCAACGCGCCACGGCCGACGCCAATGCGCCATCCCCCGCCCCATGCGTACAATACCCGCCCCATGACCATCACGTCCCCCTCGATCACGCCCTCGACCACCCCTCCGCCGACCTCGTCCCGCCCGCGCGTTGCCGTCGTGATCGGCGGCCGGTCGTCGGAGCGGGAGATCTCGCTGGAGAGCGGGCGGCACATCTTCCAGACGCTCGACGTTTCGCGCTGGGAGCCGACGGCGGTGTACATGGACGCCCTCGGGCGGCTGTGGGAGATCGGGCTGCCGCTGATCGTCCAGAACACGACGGCTGACATCGACGCGCGCCTCGAGCACGACGCAAAGCGGCTCCCGTGGGAGACGCTGCCGGAGCGGTTCGACATCGTCTACATCGGCCTGCACGGCAAGTACGGCGAGGACGGGTGCTTCCAGGGCCTGCTCGAGCTGCTCGACGTGCCGTACGTCGGGTCGGGCGTGCTGGGCAGCGCGCTCGGCATGGACAAACGCGTGCAGCGCGACCTGCTGCGGCAAGCGGGCATCGACGTGCCGCGCACCGTGGCCGTGACGGCCGCCGAGTGGTCTGGCGCGGAAGGGGCGGGCGCGGAAGGGGCAGGCGCCGATGGGGCGGGAACGAATCGGGCGGGAACGAATCAGGCGGTCGCCCGCGTCGCCGAGACGCTCGGCTTCCCGTGCGTCGTCAAGCCCAGCCGCGAGGGGTGCTCGACGGCGCTGGCCGTTCCGGGCGACGCGGCGGCGCTGCGGATGGCGATCGACGAAGCGCTCGCGTGGGACACGGTGGCGCTCGTCGAGGAGCACATCCGCGGCGTCGAGGTGACGGTTGTCGTCGTAGAGGACGAGCACGGGCGGCCCGTCGCGTTCGCGCCGACCGAGACGCCGGCCAAGGGATCGTTCCTGACGATCGAGGAGAAGTTCCTTCCGGGCTACGGCGAGAACATCACGCCGGCCCGCCTGCCAGCGCCCGTCCTCGCCGCCGTCCGCGGCATCGCCGAGCGCACCTTCACCGCCCTCCAGCTGCGCGTGTTCGCGCGGATCGACATGTATGTCGTCGAACCGGTTGGCGAACCCGGCGCGGGCGGCGAGCCGCGGATTGTCGTGGGCGAGCCGAACACGCTGCCGGGCTCGAGCCCAAGCTCCACGGTCTTCCTCGGGCCGATCGAGGAGGGGATCCTGCCCCACGAGCTGCTGACGATCCTCCTCGAACGCTCGCAGGCCGCGCATCGTTCGAAGCGCGGCCCGCTGGCCTGACGCGAGACCGCGCATGCCGACGTCCGCGCCGCTCCGATGACCGTCCGGCTGGCCGACCTCGTCGCCGCCGTGCCCGGCGCCGTCACGCACGGGCCCGTCTTCGCGGAGATCTTTGCCGGCTTCGCCTACGACTCCCGCATCGTCCGCCCCGGCCAGCTGTTCGTGGCCGTGAAGACCGCCAAGGCGGACGGCCACGACCACATCGAGGACGCGCTGCGCGGCGGCGCGACCGGCGTGCTGTGCCAGCGAGCCGTCGACGTCGCCGCCTGGGGCGCCACGTGC
>JBDTSC010000160.1:0-8535 GCA_039931375.1 Ardenticatenales bacterium | reverse complement strand
GGAGGGATCGGTAAGCGCGTCGCCCTTTGGCGCCGACGCCGGCGCCCCAACCGACACCGAGGCCCCAACCGGCGCCGATGCCGACGGGCGGTGACGACCACGGCGGGCGGCGGAACGCATCGCGCGGGAGCGTTGCTTGGCACGCTGACCGCGGGGATCGGCCGGCATTGGCTGGCGATCTGGCTGATCGGCAGCGGCGCGTACATCCTGGGAGCGTTCGCGGCGCCGGCCCTGGCCCGGTATGGCGCCGATCACGCGGCGGCCGCACTGTACCTGTTGTACCGTCCGATGTGCCATCAGCTTCCAAGCCACAGCTGGTTCTTGTTCGGGCCGCGGCCCTACTACGACTGGCCGACCCTCCAGCCCTTTACGACGGCGCCGCTGGCCCATCCGCTGTGGTCGTTCCACCAGCCGGTGACGGACCCGCGCATCGGCTACCAGGTGGCGATCTGTGAGCGCGACGTCGCCACGTTCACCGCGCTCTTCAGCGCGAGCGTCGCGCTGGCGTGGCTGCGGCGTCGCACGGGCCGGATCCCGCCCCTGCCCGCCGCGCTCTACGTCCTGGCGATCGTCCCGATCGGCCTGGACGGGCTCACCCAACTCGTCGGCCTGCGCGAGTCGACGCCCCTGCTGCGCACGTTGACCGGCGCCGTGTTCGGCGCGGCCACGGCGGCGTTCGTGCTGCCGCAGCTCGAGGCGGCCATGGCGGACGTGACGGGGACCGTCGCCCCGCCGACGTCGATCGAGGATCCGTCAAACAACGTGGTGTGACCGAGGTCCAACACAACGCGGGCGGCCCGTTGCCGGACCGCCCGCGTAGATGAACCAATGTACGAACAACGCCACGTCGGATGGCACGTCCGCGGCGAACCGCCGTACGTGCGCTCCGCGGCCGGAACCGTCAGCGCGAGTAGAACTCGACGATCAGGTTCTCTTCGATCTGTGCGTCGATGTCGGAGCGCTCGGGCATGTCGAGCACGCGAACCTCGAACCCGTCGCGGCTCAGCCACGCCGGGCACATCACGACGGGCGAATCGATCGACCACAAGACGTCCGTCATCTTGCGCGCTGTCGGATGGAGCCCGACGGTCATGCCCGGCTCCACGATGAACGACGGAATGTCCACCTTGCGGTCGTTCACCGTCACGTGGCCGTGGCCGACCAGTTGGCGCGCCATCGCCCGCGTGCGGGCGAGACCCGATCGGTACAGCATGCTGTCCAGGCGGCGCTCGAGCCGCTTGAGCAGCGCCACGCCCGTCATCTCGGGCTCGTGGCGGGCGATGTCGAAGACGCGGCGGAACTGGCGTTCGCGCACGCCGTAGATGCGCTTGACCTTCTGCTTCTCGCGCAGCTGGCGCGAGAAGTCAGAAGGCCGCCCGCGGCGCGGCTTGCGACCATGATCGCCGGGAATTTGCTCGAGGCGCCGCGCCAAGGATGCTCCGCCGTTGCCGAACAGATCCATTCCTTCGCGCCGCGAGAGCTTGTTTCGCGGTCCGGTGTAACGACCCATGGTGGTGACGATCTCCTCACACATAACGGCGATGCACCGCTCGGGCGCACCCCACTGCGTCGGCCTTTCAGTCAGGCAACAATCGCGCGATTCTACCTGTGCGCCGCCGTGTGCGCAAGTCGGCGGACAATCGTGGCTTCCGTACTCCCCGTCGAGGCGCGCGATCAGCGGCCGGCGGCGCGGCACGGCGCCGGCGATGTGACGGAATCGTCCGCGTCCGCCATTTATCGTCCAGCAACCCCAAACCGCGGCGCCGCGCCAACATACGACGGCGGTGCAGACGGGAGATCGCCCATGGCGCTCACGCGCAGAACGTTCCTGGCCACCAGCGCCGCGGGCGCCGCTCTCGCGGCCGTCGAGGCGCCCCACGCACCGCGGCTGCGCGCCGCGGCGAACTGCGGCCCGATGCCCGAGCCCAGCGCCATCGACCATCTGCTCAGCCGCGCGACGTTCGGCGTCACCGCCGCTGAGCGCGCCCGCGCCGCCGCCATGGGCGCCGACGCCTGGATCGAGGAGCAGCTCGCGCCCGCCACGATCGACGACCACGACTGCGACGACGCGCTGGCGGCGCTGCCGACGCTGGCTCTCGGGGGCGCGGAGCTCAAGGTGTACAAGGACGCGGCGCATCCGGTGTCCAGCGAGCTGACCGCCGCGACGCTGTACCGGGCGGTCGCCAGCCGCCGCCAGCTGTTCGAGGTGATGGTCGACCACTGGTCGAACCACTTCAACATATTCATGCCGGAAGAGTTCATCGTCCGCTATAAGACGGTCGACGACCGCGAGGTCGTTCGCAAGCACGCGCTCGGGCAGTTCCGCGACATGGTGCACGCCAGCTCAAAGAGCCCGGTGATGATGCGGTACCTGAACGTATCGGCGAACACCCGCAACGGGCCGAACGAGAACTACGCGCGCGAGCTGATGGAGCTGCACACGCTCGGCGTCGGCGGCGGCTACACGGAGCAGGACGTCAAGGCGGTGGCCCGCTGCTTCACGGGCTGGAACTGGAACGCCGATGTGGCGTTCGAATTCCGCCCGGCGGACCACGTGCCCGGCGACAAGATCGTGCTGGGCAAGCGGATCCCCGAAGGCGGCGCGGCGGAAGCGGAAGCGGTTATCGACCTGCTGGTCGACCAGCCGTCGTGCGCAACGCACGTCGCGCGGCGCCTCGTGCGGCGCTTCGTGTCCGACACGCCGCCGGACTCGCTCATTCAGAGCGTCGCCGCGGCCTTCGGGCGGGACGGCGACATCAAAGCGATGGTCCGCGTGCTGCTCCGCTCGCCCGAGTTCGCGGCGGCCACCACGGCGCAAGGCGGCGGTCCGGCCAAGATCCGCCGGCCCTTGGAACAGTGGGCCGCCTGCCTGCGCGCGCTGGAGTGCGACGCGGGCGCGTTGCTGGCCGAGCTGCCGAAGGACGTGTACGAGGGCGGTGATCGAGTGGCTTACGAAGGGCGCGCGGAGGCGTACCTGCAGCAGATGGATCAGCTGCCCTTCCGCTGGCGCGCCCCGGACGGCTATCCGGACTCGGGGCGGCCGTGGAGCGGCATGCACGTCATGGTCGGCCGCTGGAACTTCGCGCAGGCGTTGTGCGCCGGCGAGCTGCACAACATGCCGCCCTACCTGTACGAGCTGACCGTCATCCACTTGGCCGATCGGACCGCCGAGCGCGTCGTCGACGACTGGGCGATGCGCATCCTGCCACGAGGGCTGACGGCGGACGATCGTATGCGGCTCGTCGACTTCCTGGGCAACGGCCGCACCGACGCCCTCGACGAGGCGACGTTGCGGGCGCGCCTGCCGCTGACGATCGCCGCGATGCTGGACAGCCCGTACTTCAGCTGGCGATGAACGCCATGCGCCGTCCGCCCAGGACGTCGTCCCACCACCGAGCGAACGACGGCCGCCATCGGCGAGCCAACAAGGGAGCGTGAGCCCGATGATCCCGATTCCCACGATCGCAGCCTCGACCCCCACCGGCCTGACCCGCCGCGCGCTGCTCGGCGGCGCCGGCGCGCTGGGCGCGGCCGTCCTGCCCGGCAACCTGCCCCGCCTGGCCTTCCGCACCGCTGGCTCGCCCCAGCGCGGCGACACGTTGGTCGTGATCTTCCAGCGGGGCGGGATGGACGGTCTGTCGGCCGTGATCCCGTACACGGAGCAGGCGTATTACGACAAGCGGCCGAAGATCGCGTTCCAGCCGCCGAAAGCCGGCGACGCGAAGACCGTGCTGCGCCTGGACGATCAGTTCGGGCTGAACCCGGCGATGACCGGTCTGAAGCGGATCTGGGACGACGGCCAGCTCGGCGTCGTCCACGCGACGGGTGCGCCGCACGGTTCGCGCAGTCACTTCGACGCGATGAGCCTGATGGAGCGCGGGACGCTCGGCGCCCAAAGCCTGACCACCGGCTGGCTCGGGCGGCACCTGTCCTCCACCGCGCAGCGAAACCGCTCCCCCTTCCGGGCGCTCGGCGTCGGTTCCGTCGTGCCCGAGAGCCTGCGCGGTCCCGAGCCGGCGGCCGCCCTCCAGAACATCGCCGACATGCACCTCAAGGGCAACACCGCCGACATCGCGCGCTTCCAGGCCCTGCTCGAGCAGCTGTGGTGCGCCGGCGACTGGTTCGCCTCGGACGCCCGTTCGACGTTCGACGCGCTCGACCTCTTGGCGAAGGCGGATCCGGCCAGCCACGCCCCGGAGAACGGTGCCCAGTACCCGGCCGACGAGCTCGGCAATGGCCTGAAGCAGATCGCCCAGCTGATCAAGGCGGACATCGGCCTGGAGGTCGCGTGCATCGACATGGGCGGCTGGGACACGCACGTGAACCAGGTCTATGGTACCGGCGACCCAACGCGCGGGATGATGTTCAACCTGCTGACGTCGTTGGACAAGTCGATCGCCGCATTTCACCAGGACCTCGGGCGCCGCTTCGACGATCCGGGCGTGACGCTCCTTACGATGAGCGAGTTCGGCCGCCGGGTGGCCCAGAACGCCGGCAACGGCACGGACCACGGCCACGGCAGCTGCATGTTCATCGTCTCGGGCGGCGTGCGGCGGCAGGTGCACACGGAGTGGCCCGGCCTCACGCCGGACGCGCTGGCGGACGGCGAAGACCTGGCGATCACGATCGACTACCGTGACGTGCTGTCCGAGATGCTGACCAAGCGGCTCGGCAACCCGCTCCTGTACGAGGTGTTCCCGAACTACAGCCCCGTCGATCGCGGCATCTTCAGCGCCCGCTTGGATGCGCCGGCGCCGATCACGTCGCGGCCGTCCCTGTTCTTCCCGACGGCCCTCAACGGCGCGGTGCGCTGAGCGATTGCGGCGCGGCCTGCGCGCCCTGGCCGCACGCCGGAGCCACGCTCGCGAACGCGCTCTGACGCCATCACCGCGTCGGAGAGCGATGCCTATCGGGACCCCAACGCGATGCTGGGACTGGACAACATTGCACCGAGCGGTTATTATTGCGTTACGAAGTCGCTCGCACGTAGAGGCGTACACCCCACGTGCGGCGTGCGCGGGCGCTCGTGCCTTCGGCCGTCGGTGCCGAAGGCGTTGCGACGCCGCACGAAAGCCGCGGCACCGAGCAGGGGGGTATCGCCATGACCCGTTCGTACACGATCCGGATCGGCGTCGCCGGTATGGCGCTCGCCGTGTTCGCTGTCCTCGCGCCGTACCGCGCGATCGCGCAGCCCAAGGCGCCGTCAAACGCCGCCGACCAGCAGTACGCCGACTGGGTGGCGACGTATGGGCATTGGTCGCCCGCTCAGGCCGCGAAAGCCGGCTACCTGGCGACGGACGTTTGCGTCACCGCGCCCGCCGTTGGCCTGCCCGCGTCGATGGGCGCGATGGGTCGCCACTTCGTCAACCCGGCGTACATCGAGGACGGCAAGGCGGACGCCGACGCGCCCGACATCGTCCTATTCGACGCGGACGATCGGGTTGTCGGCCTCGAGTTCGAGGTGCTGACCGTCATCGATCCGATCCCATCGGTGGGAGGCGTGCCGATGGTGCGCACACCGGCCGATCCAGGCGTCGATCAGGAGCACCTCAGCCTTCACGTGTTCTTCGTCGGCGACCCGGCCGACCGCTACCAGACCTGGAACCCCGCGGTGAACTGCGGTTCGTTGGCCGGACCGAGCGGCACTGGCGCCGTCAGCGACGACGCCGTCCCGGCCGCGCTGCCCGCCAGCCCCGCCCAGGCGACCGTAGCCGGCGACGCGGCGCCGCCCACCGCTGCGGATGCGTCGGCCGCGAGCGATGCGGCCTCCTCATCCTCCGACACGAGCGCCGCTGAGGCCGAAGCGCCGGCGATGGTCTCGGAGCCGGCGACGGCCCCGGAGCCGGCGTTGGCCGAGTCGTCCACCGCCCCATCCGACGATGCTTCCTCGGCTTCCGCACCGGCCAAGATGGCCGACGCCTCCGCGCCCGTCCAAGAGACCGGCCTCGTCGACTCCGCCGCGGCATACGAACGTGCGCCCGCCGACGCCGGTGCGGAAGCCATGCGCGGCGGACCGGACAACATGCCGGTCGCCGGCGCGGGCGATTGGCTGCCAGGCGGCAATGCGACCCTGCTCGCGCTCGTGGCCGGTGCGCTCGTCGCGCTTGCCGCGGCCGGTCGTGTGAGCGCGGCCCGCCGCCTCTAGCGTCCGCGTCGCGCGTGCCGCCGCACAGCGCTGTCCGCCGACCGACGCAAATGGACGCCGCGTGATCCGCGCATGGCGAATGCTGGACCGCAACCTCGAGCGGTCCTAGCATCCGCCGTGCGCGGCTCGCGTTGGACGAGCCACCTCGGTTTCCGTGTGCCGAACCGGCACCGGCCGGGCCGCATCGGCACAGGAGTGGCCGCGTTGAGCGTCTTACCGGCGGAGACGCCGCGATCGTATGACGAGGCAGCCATCAAGCGGCTGCTCACAGTGCTGTTCGTCGGCGTCCTGATGAGTGCGCTCGACATCGCCATCGTCGGGCCGGCCCTGCCGGCGCTGGGCGAGGCGTTTCACGTCGACGAGCGGCAGCTGGCGCTGACGTTCATGGCGTTCACGCTCTTCAACCTGCTGAGCAACCCCGTGATGGCGCGCCTGTCGGACGCCTGGGGGCGTCGACGCGTGTACGTCGCGGACGTCATCGTATTTGCAGCAGGCTCGCTATTCGTCGCCGCAGCGCCGACCTTTCCGCTGCTGATCGTCGGCCGCGCGGTCCAAGGGCTCGGCGCCGGCGGCATCTTCCCGGTGGCCTCGGCCACGATCGGCGACGTGCTGCCGATCGAACGCCGCGGGAGGGCGCTCGGCCTGATCGGCGCCGTCTTCGGCATCGCCTTCCTCATCGGACCGGTGGCGGCGGGACTGATCCTGCACGTCGCCAGCTGGCGCTGGCTGTTCGCGATCAACCTGCCGCTGGCGGCGATCGTGGCCATAGCGGCGTGGCGGATTCTGCCGGACGCACGGCGCGCGGACCGTGCGCCGTTCGACGTGGCCGGCGTTGCGGTGCTCGGCCTCGTGCTCATCGCCCTCGGCTGGTCCGTCTATCGCCTCGAATTGGCCCAGCCGGTCGCCGCGGGCAGCGCTTGGCTGACCGCCGCAGGCTTCCTGGTGGCGCTCCTGGCGGCGACGGTTCTCGTCGTGATCGAACGCCGCGCCCCTTCGCCCGTGCTGCGCGTCGATCTGCTCGCCGTGCCCGCGGTCGCGGTCGTGATGTCGCTGGCCATCGGCGCTGGGTTGGCGGAGGCGGCGATCGTCTTCGTGCCGCAGCTGCTGGTCCAGGTCTTCGCCGTCTCCAAGTCCCAGGCCGCCTACATGCTGTTGCCGATCGTCGTGGCGATGGCGATCGGCGCGCCGGTCGCGGGCCGTTGGGTCGATCGGTACGGCACGCGCCCGATCGTCCTGGGCGGCTGCGCCCTGCTGGCACTGGGGATGGGCCTTGCCGCCCTCGTCGGATCGCCGAGTGCGGAACGGGTGCTCGCGACCATGGTGCCCTTCCTCGGCGCCCGAAGCCGGGATCTCGGCCACTTCTATTTCGGCGCCACCTTGGTGGGGCTCGGGCTGGCCACGCTGCTGGGTGGACCGCTCCGCTACATCATCCTGGGCGCCGCCTCGAAGGGCGATCGAGCGGCGGCGCAGGGCATGCTCACGCTGTTCACCGGGGCGGGGCAGCTGCTCGGCGGCGCGTTCGTCGGCGCGAGCATCGGTTCCCACGGCGGCGACTTGGCCGGGTACCGCATCGCCTTTGGCGCGATCGCGCTGCTCGTGGTCGCGATGATCGCGTTCGCGTGGACGCTGCCGCGTCGGCAGGCGGAGCGCGCCGCGCTGCGGTAGGGCCCGACCGCCCAGTTCCGACCGTGTGACTCGGTCAGGGCCGAGCCGGGGCTCGGCGGTCCCAGGCGAAGGGATCATACGGCGGCGTCACGCCGAATGGGTCTGAGACGGGCCGGTTCCCTCGACAAATGACGATCCCTCCGCCGGCCGTGCGCTCGACTTGGTCGAGGTTCGGTCTGCGGAGGGATCGTCGCGGTATTGAATTCGAATGGGAGAACGCGTATCACCGGTGCCGGCGGTTCTCCCGTGCAATGCACCGCCGCCGGCCGGCCGGGATCAACCCTGGCCGGGCCGTCCGGGACCCGGCGCCGGCCGCTGCGGGCCGCCGGGCTTGGGTTCCGTGCCGCCCCGCGCGCAGCGGTCGGCGCACTTCGCGCGGGCGTCCGCCGCGGCCGCGGAACAGCGCTCCGCCGTCCCGCCGGCTTCCAAGCAGCTCTTCTCGACGTGCTGCGCGGCGCGCGCGCACAGATCATCGCACGACGCCTTGGGCGCGCGTTCGGGCTTCGGGCACGCATCCGTGCACGCCTTCAGCTGCGCGATGGCGGCCTCCTTGCACTTCGCCTCGTCACCGCCGCCGTCCACGCACTCCTTGTAGCCTTGCCGGGCCTTCGTGGCGCAGTCCTTGGCGCAGCCATCGCCGTTCGCCGGTGGTTCAGGCTTCGGGCAGGCGTCCGTGCAGGACTTCAGCTGCGCGACCGCGGCTTCCTTGCACGTCGCCTCGTCAC
>JBDTSC010000159.1:0-8585 GCA_039931375.1 Ardenticatenales bacterium | reverse complement strand
CCCGGCCGTTGACCCGGCCGTTGACCCGGCCGTTGACCCGGCCGTTGACCCGGCCCTTGACCCGGCCGTTGACCCGGCCCTTGACCCGGCCGTAGACCTCGCCGTTGCCTCACCCACCTCCCCCACCACCCCTACCACCGATGCCACGCCGGATGCCCCTCGCGCACCGACACGAACACCCCCTCGCACGTAGCGCACAGCTCGCCCGCGGCGTCGTACAGCTCGCCGTGGACGTTCGCGCGGCGGTCCGAGGCGTCCGTGACGCGGGCGACGAGGTGGACGGGGGTGGCGGACGGGGTTGGGCGCAGGAGCTTGATGTGGTACTCGGCCGTGACGGTGCAGGGCGGCGTGTCGGCGCCGGCGCGGACCATCAGGTGGTGCGCGGCCGTCCAATTGCAGTGGCAGTCCAGCAGCGCACCGATGATGCCGCCGTTCAGCATCCCCTCGAACGCCTCGTGCTGCTTGGCGCCTTGCCAGTCGGCAACGACGGTGTCGCCCTGGACGTAGCTCTTGATCCGCAGGCCCTCGGCGTTCGCCGGCCCGCAGCCGAAGCAGATGCTGTCGGGGGCGTAGTGGTCCTGGAGGGCGATGTCAGCGGGGGTGGGCACGGGCGATCTCCTTGGTCTTCTTGGTGGTCTTCTGACCCTTGGCGCTCTTGGCGCCTTTGGTGCTCTTGCGGCTCTTGGCACCGTTGAGCTTGGCACCCTTGAGTCGGGTCGACTTCGTTCGGATCCCGTCGGGCTCGGTCGGCTCCGGATCGGCGACCACCGGCGACGGCATCGTCGACTGCGTTGGCGACGGCACGGGCGACGGCACCGGCGACGTCATAGGGGGCGCCACAGCGGGCGACGCGGCCGGCGGCCCATCGACGGACGCCAGATGCCCCGTCAACAGCTCGCGCGCCACGGCCAGGAAATCATACTGCGTGATCATGCCCACCAGCTGGCCATCCTTGACCACCGGCAGCGCGCCGACGCCCTTTTCGTGCATCAACGCGATCGCGTCCAGCGTCGCCGTCTCCGGGCCGCACGTGACAAGGTCGCGGCGCATGTGGTCGCGCACGGCCAACGGCGGCGACCCGGCGGGCTGACCGCCGCGGGCGACGAGGTCGACGAGCGTGCGGTAGCTGACCATGCCCACGAGGCGATGCTCGTTGTCCTCGACCGGCACGTGGCGCACGTGCTGCCATGCCATCAGGTTGGCCACGAGCTCGATGCCCTCGTCCTCGTGGACGGTGTAGATGTCCGTCGTCATGTACTGTTCGACGCGCAGAAAGTTGAACTGCCAGCCGCCGCTCTCCTCGAGCGCGGCCAGCGGCCACTCGGCCACGGGCGTCCCCTCCTCCTGGCGCGAGGCCATCGAGCCGACCAGCGCGTTGAGCCGCTCGCCGGGCGTGCCGTGGCCGGCGGCGTCCAGCGCGTCCAGCGAACGCAGCTGCCAGCGGGCGCCGTTCTGGCCGGTGGCCGCGCGGCGCTCGATGATCCCCAGATAGCGGTCGATGTCGTCCCCGTCGATCCCCGCCGCGCGCAGGCCCGACGCCGCCAGCGGCACCAGCCGCTCCCGCACGAGGTCCGCGGCGGGCAGCGTCTCGCCGTCCAGCCACGCCAGCTGCGCGTTCAGGCCGTGCTGGGCGGCCTGGAAGAAGTTCGCCTTGGCGTCCGCGAACGCGATGTGGCGCCGCACGTCATCGCGCTCGGCCGTGATCGCCGTCACGAGCCCGAGCCAGAACGCCGCGTTCGCGATCTCGTCGACGATCGTCGGGCCCGACGGCAGGATGCGGTTCTCGATCCGCAGGTGCGGCTTGCCGTCCGTCACGCCGTAGCAGGCCCGGTTCCAGCGATAGACCGTGCTGTTGTGGAGCGAGAGCGCGCGCAGCCGCGGCACGCGGCCGGCAGCCAGCTCGGCGGCGGGATCCTCGTCGTGCAGCATCCCGAGCAGCGCCCGGAAGCGCACGACGTCCTCGCGGTACAGCTCGAGCACGCTCTTGTCCACCCAGCGGTTGCCGAACGTAACCCGCGGGCTGCGCTCCCGCAGGTGGTCGGCCGAGCTGCGCGTGTCGATCGACTGCTGGAAGAGGGCGATGCGCGTCTCGTGCCACAGCCGCCGGCCGAACAACAGCGGCGCGTTCGCCCCCGCCGCAAGCACCGGCGCCGCCACAACCTGAGCGACGTTGTACGCGTTCGCGAAGCACGCGGGATCGACCTGGAAGTGGACCTGGAACGAGGCGTTGCACGCTTCGAGCATGAAGCTGTCGTGCGAGACGATCAGCTCGTCGACGCCCTTGATGTGAAAGTCGAAGCGGCCGCCGCGCAGCCGGTGGAGCGCCTGGCCGAGCAGCGCGTAGCGCCGGATCGGCGTCATCGCCTCCGGGCCGACGTCGCTCTTGCGCAAGGTGGGCAGGCTGCCGACCAGGATCGGCCGCACCCCGAGGCCGTCGCACGCGGCCCGCAGCTTGGCGACGAGGGCGGACAGCTGGCCCTCGAGGCGGCCGAGGGCGTCGCCGGTGAAGACCTGGGGATCGAGGTTGAGCTCGACGTTGAACAGCCCGAGTTCGGTCGTGAAGTGCGGATCATCCACGGCGGCCAGGACGTCCAGGCCGCGCAGCGCCGGGCGGAGGGCGGCATCGACCAGGAAGACCTCCTGCTCGGCCCCGATCCGCCGCACGCCGTGCTCCAGCATGCCCGCGCCGATCATCGACTCCAGCGCGCGCAGGTCCGCCAGCAGGCGGCGGGTGAAGAGGCGGAGGTTGTCGCCGGCCAGCTCGTCGCTGACGTCGTTCGTGCCCATCGGTTCTCCTGTTCGCCGGGCGCCGGCCGCCGGGCAGGTCAGCCCCCGATGCGATCCCGCGTCCGCCCTCGCCGCGCCCGCTTCTCGAGGAACTCGATGATCGCCGTCGCGACGTCGACGCCGCTGGCGGCCTCGATGCCCTCCAGGCCGGGCGACGAGTTCACCTCGATCACGAGCGGGCCGTGGTTGCTGCGCAGCAGGTCGACGCCGGCGACGTTCAGGCCGAGCGTCTTGCACGCGCGCACCGCCGTCGCGCGCTCGACCGGGCGCAGCCGGATCTCGCTGGCGGTGCCGCCGCGGTGGATGTTCGAGCGGAACTCGCCATCCGCCGCCTGACGCCGCATCGCCGCCACCACCCGCCCGCCGACGACGAAGGCGCGGATGTCGGCGCCGCCGGCCTCGGCGATGAACTCCTGGAGCAGGATGTTCGCGTCCAGCTGGCGGAAGGCCGAGATGACGGACTCCGCGGCGTTGCGCGTCTCCGCCAGGACGACGCCCATGCCCTGGGTGCCCTCGAGCAGCTTGATCACGAACGGCGCTTTCCCGACGCTGTCGATCAGGCCCTCGATGTCCTTCGTGGCGTGCGCGAAGCCCGTCACCGGCATGCCGATGCCCTCGCGGCTGAGGAGCTGCAGGCTGCGCAGCTTGTCACGGGAGCGCGAGATCGCCTGCGACTCGTTCGCGGCGAAGATGCCCATCATCTCGAACTGGCGCACCACGGCGGTGCCGTAGAACGTGTAGGTCGCGCCGATGCGCGGGATGATCGCGTCGAAGTCCAGGTTCTTGCCGCCGAAGATCACGGAAGGCTTCTGCGACGTGATGTTCATGTAGCAGCGCAGGTAGTCCACCACCTGCACCTCGTGATCGCGGGCCTCGGCGGCCTCGCGCAGGCGGGTGGTCGAGTAGAGCGATGCGCGGCGGGACAGGATGCCGATCCTCACGGTTGGACCTCCGAGACGGGCGCGGGTTCAGGCGGTTCGTGGTCCGCGCCGGCCGATGGCTGGCGCGCGCTCTGCAGGAACGATCGGCCGCTGCTGACCAGGAAGCGCCCTCGCAGCGCCTGGCGGCCGAGGAGCATTCGGAAACCCATGACGTCGCGGCGGACCAGGCTGAGGTGGATCGAGTAGCGGTGCCGCCCCATGAGCAAGGTGGTGTGGACGATCGGCCGGAACGTCAGCTTGCCGCTCGACGAACGCACCCACTTCATCCCAGCCAACGGCGCCTCGCATTCGACGATCGTATCGTCATCCCCTTGGACCGGGTGCACCTGGAAGCGCACCCAGCGCTCCCCGTCGCGCACGAACCGCCGCACGCCCCACGCGTGGAGGGCCGACGAGCGGGCACCCGTGTCGACCTTGACGTTGACGGCCGTGATCCCGAGGTCTGGCAGCGCCGCCCACTCGCGCCAGCCGATCGTCTCGAGCGGGCGACGGACGCGGTTCATCGAGCGCGTGTCCAGCACTCGTCGCGCCGCCGTCCGCCTCTCACATCCCCGGCCCGCCGCGATCCATGCGCGCGGCGATCCGCTCGACGGCTTCGACGAGGCGCTTGAACAGGAGGATCACGTAGATGATCACCAGGACGTAGCCGATGGCGAAGAGGAACCACAAGCCACCGAACAGGCCGAGAACGCCGTTGCCCATCATGATCTGGTTCTCCGTTGTTCATCCCCGACGGGCGAGGCTTCGCCGGCCGGCAGCGCCGCGCACGATACTACGGGCGGCTGGGGATGGCGAACCACGCGCGTCGACGCCCGGGACGTTCACAGGATCTGCGCGTAATCCGCCTCGATCCGCCGCAGGTCGAGCTGCCCAATGAAGTTTGAATAGGACAGCCACGCCACCAGCGCGTTCAGATCGGCCACCTGTGGCGGCAGGTAGCGCGGTGGCACGACGATCCCCTCGTCCACGAGCGCGGCCAGTGTGTGGATGTCCTCGAGGGTCGTCTTGCCGCAGAAGAGGAGCGGGATGCGCTCGACCAGGCCGCGCTTCACGCACAGGCGGACGTAGTTGTAGATCAGCACGAAGCCCTTGGAGTAGCTGATGTCCTTCGTGAACGGCCCGCCGTCCGGCGTGCTGCCGCGGAACACGCGGGTTGCGTTCGTGTAGCTCTCCAGCTCGTCGAACCCCTGATCGCGGTACATCCGGAAGACGTCGAGGAACGTCGCCCCGTCCTCGACGCGGGACACCGCGTGAATCCGGTTCGTCAGCCGCCGCATCCGGGCCGGGTGGGACGCGAAGCACAGGACCTCCATCAGCATCGCCAGCCCTTCTTGGGTGACGGTCGACGACGGCGGGCCCTTGGACAGGAACGTGCACACCGGCTGGCGCCGCCCGTTGAGCGTCGTGCCGACGTGCACCCAGCCCTCGTGGATCTCGAGCAGCCGCAGGTCCCGCTCGTTGAACCATGCCTCGGAGCGCATCTTGATGTAGTCCGCCCCGGCCGCCGCATCGGCCACGATGCCGTCCGAGACCACGACGCGCACGCGCTCGGCCGGATCGTCGAACACGGCGTCCAAGCGTTCCTGCAGCAGCGCCGCGGCCGTCTCGCCGTCGATGTCCTTGGCCTCACCCTGGCCGAGGATGCCCCCTTGCAGGTGGTCGAGCATCGCCGTCATCTGCGTACCCAGGTCCGCCAGCGTCGGCTCGCCGGCGTAGAAGACGTCGTGCGCGCTGCCGTACAGGTGCTGCGACAGGCGCGCGAACTCGGGCGTCCCGCGCGCCTCGAGCATCCGGATGGCCGAGCGGTACTCGCGGCACATCCGCGCCATGATCCGGGCGACCGGGTTGAACTGGCCGAGCTCGCGGTGGATGTCGTTTTCGATCGTGTAGAACCCATCGCGCAGCGCGGCCGGGTCGAACGGCAGCGGGTGCGCGGCGTAATACGCCCCGTCGACCGGTGGCGGTTCGGCGCAGCCGGCGGCGAAGAACGCCACGCGCACGCCGTCGTCCCACTTGATCGCGTCCAGGATGCGGATCGGCCGCTGCGCCTCGACGATGCGGTCGGAGAGCGCGCGGATCGTTGCGGCATACCCGCCGGCGTGGCCGGCGGACGCGTGGGACGCCGGCGTCGACGGCGGTGCCTCCGCCGCGCCATCCGCAGGCGTCATGCCTTGGCGACCCAAAGCCGCGTCACGAGCTCGTCGACGAGCGGCACGAGCAGGACGGTGGTCGACAGGATGGCGGGCGTGATGGCGTGGTCGATGCCGAACAGGTCCGTGCCGACCGTCGTGGCGCTTACGGCCCAGCCGACGAACGCGATGGCGCACAGGACGTAGTAGTACCACGGTCCGATCGTGCCCGGATCGCGCAGCCGGGTCGCCAGCGCGTAGAGCACGGTGCCGACCACGCCGATGGCGAACACCGCCCAGGCCCAGTTGTGGGCCGACTCGGGCAGGTTCGCGTACGTCGGCACGAAGAACGCCAGCACCTCCGCGGGAACGTACTTCACCAGCTTGTCGGGCAGGGCGTCCCCGCCGGCGGCACCGTCCGCACCATCGACGCCGGCGGCGCGGACACGTTGGCTCTCACCGGCGTACAGGATCGCACGGGACATCAGAGTCCTCCTGGATTGGACAGCGGCACGCTTCGGCGCAGTGTACGCGCGGGCACGGGAGGCCGCAACCGCGGCGGACGAAGTTCGTGGAACGCATCCGCCCGCCGGCCGTGTCCCACGGTCTCGGCCCTCATCGCCCCTTGCCCGCCGGGAGTGCGCCGATGTCCTTGCCCCGCCGGTCCCGGATCGCTCGGCCACCGTATGGCCTCATCGCCATCCTGGTCCTCTACACCGCCCTCGCAGGCGCCTACGCCTGGCGTGTACCGATCCTCGAAGGCGCCGACGAGCACGGCCACGCGTCGTTCGTCGACTACGTCGTCCAGCATCACCGGCCGCCGGCGATCGGCACGGTATGGGAGGCCGTCCAGCCGCCGCTGTACTACGGCGTCGCGGCCGTCATCGTGTCGCTCGCGGGCCGTCCGACGCTCGTGCCGCCGACGCTGCGGCTCAACCCGGCGTTCCGCTTCGACGCACCGACGACGGCGGACGTGTTCGACCCCACGAGCTACACCGCGCCCGAGGCCATCCCGGCCCGCGCGCTGCGCCTGCTGTCGACGCTGTTCGGCGCGCTGACGCTGGTCCTGATCTACGCCACCGCCCTCGCGGCCGGTCGCGGCCGCCGCTCGCTGGCCCTGGCCGCGACAGCGCTTCCAGCCCTGACGCCCCAGTTCGTCCACCACCACGCCGTGATCACGAACGACGCCCTGGCGACGACGTGGTGCGCGCTCCTCACGTGGCAGATCGTGCGGACGGCGGCGCAGGCGCCGGCTGCCGCCCCGCCGAAGTCCGGGGTGGCGGCGGGGTCGTCGCTGCGAGCGTCCAGGCGCCGCGGCCGATCCGCGACGACCCAATGGGCGATGGGCGTCGTCGCGGGCCTCGGGATGTGGACGAAGTACACGATGGCGCCGGTTGCGGCGGCGGCGGGCCTTGTGTTGTTGGTGAGGCGAGTGGGCGCGCGGCGGGGCGGCGTTGTGGCGGGCTGGCGGGATCTTCGCTTCCGCCGGGCGGCGTCGTTCGGCATCGCCGCGCTGGCCGTATGCGGGCCGCTCCTGCTGTGGAACACGGTGCGCTATGGCGATCCGCTGGCCCACGGCGCGATGCGCCACGCGCACGCCGCGCTGGCCGTCGACCGCTCCATGCTGGCGTTGACGGGCGATCGATGGTTCCTGTGGGGCGTGTTCAAGAGCTATTGGGGCTTGATCGGGTCGATGACGGTGCCGCTGCACGTGGACGCGTACGCGGCGTTCGGCCTCCTGAGCGCGCTCGGCGTGCTCGGCCTCCCGCTCGCCCTGGCCCGCCGCACGGTCGACCGCGTCGCCGCCGTGGCCCTCGGGGCGGTCGTCGGGCTGTCGTGGTGCGCGTTCCTGGCGCACAACGCCCGCTTCAACGCGCCGCAGGGCCGATTGCTGTTTCCGGCGCTGCCCGCCATCAGCATCCTGCTGGCCGCCGGCTGGTTCGCCGGGCTGGACGCGGCGCTCGACGTGGTGCGCCGTGCGGCCAGTTCCCGCGCAACACCCGTGTGGCGCACGGGCATCGTCGCGCTCGGCGGACGAGGTTGGGCCGCGCCTCTCGTGCTCGTGCTCGGGCTCGTGGCGATCAACCTTCAGACGCTCACCGGGCCGGTGCAGGTCGCGTTCCACGACCAGCCCGCCGCCCGCGAGCGGTTGGCGCGGGCACTACGTTTGGAGCGGGCGGTCGAGGTACGCGCCGCACTCGGCCGGAGCGACGCGGGCGATGGGGACAGAACTGCCGGCGATATCGACGTCGCCTCCGCGGCAGCACGCGCCGTTGTACGGCCCAGCCCGCGCGGCGGGGCGACGCCGATCGGCGGCGCGTCGCGGTTGGCGCTGCGCCCGCCGTCGGCGCGACCGGCCGCGGGCATCGAGCGGGCGGACGCGGCCGAAGCCCCGGCGGGCGGCGCGGGCTCGGCCACCGACCATCGCCGACGGAGCCGCCCGGCAGCGGCGACGCGCAAGCCCACCCCGCCCAGCGGCGTCGGGCCCGACGGCGACGGGCCGACGCTCGGCGGCGCGGGCCGGCGGATCGACCCGAACGCCGGCGGCCCAGCGCCTCAGGCGACCGCCGTCGCGGTGCAGGGCGCCGTTGCGCCGAGCGCCGGTCCCGCTGAGCCGACCGTCGCGATGGTGGCGTTGGTAGCGGTCCCGGCTCCGGCGCCGGTTGAGCCGTAGGGTGTGTTTGCAAATTCTGCGATGCGGCGACGCCTGCCGCTAAAGCAGCAGGCT
>JBDTSC010000158.1:0-8709 GCA_039931375.1 Ardenticatenales bacterium | reverse complement strand
GCGGCCGAGCTCGTGGCCGTCGGAGAACCCGTCACCGTCACACTGCATGTGGCGGGCGTGACGGACCTCGCCGGCTACCAGGCCGGCATCGATTGGGACGACGCACTGCTGGCGTACGACGGCGTCACCGCCCTCGATTGGATCGCGTCGTCCGGCCGGCGCATGGAGCTGATCGACCCCGTCGTCACCGGCCGCAGCCTGGACTTTCTGGTGTATACCGCCCAGCCTTCGCCCTCCGAGCCCGTGCCCGGCGTGACCGGCGAAGGCGACCTGGCCGCAATCCGCTTCGTCGCCCTCCACGCCGGCCGCGCAACGATCACGCTGCGGCAGCTCCTCCTGACGACGACGGGCAATCAGCCGATCGCCGTGGAGCGCTCTAACGCGATCGTCACGATCGGTTCGAACACGATCGATCCGACACCGACGACGCCGCCGGCGCCGACGAGCACGCCGGACGGTGAGCCGCATCCGCACATCTATCTCCCCTATGCCGCCCGTCGTGGCTGAGCGCCGAGCGGCCGTGCGGCGCCGTGCGTTCGCGGCGTGCGCAGTGTGCGTGCTGTCCATCGCCGTGTCGAAACGGCCCGTCGGTCCTGCCTTCGCGCAGGCGGGCTTGGACGTAGCGGGTTTGCCGACCGCCGCGTACCCGTCGCCGTCGGAGGGCTGGTTGGGCCAGGAAGGCTCCGTTGCACCGGATCGGAAGGGACAAGTCACGCCCGGCTGGCCGCCATCCTTCGCCGGCTACGGTACGTCCGCCGCCCCGACCGAAGGAGCGGCGGATGCACCACCTCCGGCCGCGGCGTCCGGTCCCGTGCACATCGCGTTCGCGCCGCCGTCCCTCGCGCTCGAATCGGGCGGCCGCGCCGTGACCGTGCTGCTGCGGGACGCGGCGATGCCGCTGTCGCGGATCGCGCTCGACCTGCGGTACAACGCGGACCACTTCGTGGTGACCGCGCTCACGGCCGACCCGGCGCTGACCGCGTCCGGCGCGCAGATCGACTTCAAGCACCGGATCGAACCAGGCCGGCTGCGGCTCAACGTTGCCCTCACCGCGTCCGATCCCTCCCTCCTGCCGAGCGGCTCCGTCGCGATCGTCCAGATCACGTTCGCCGCCATAACGGCCGGCAGCGGCGAGCTAGCGCTCGAAGCCGCGACGTCCAGCGTCGTCGCGGCGGACGGCTCGATGGCCGCCATCGAGAGCGACGGGCCGGCGATGCTGCTGGCGAACGACGGCGCCGCAGGCCCGCTGGCGACCCAGGTGGCCGCGGCGAGCGATGCGCTGATCGCCCAGTCCGCGCCCGCGTCCGAGATGAGCGCCTCGAGCGGCGGCGTGGCCGCGATGGCGCGCGACATCGTCGCGACGCTCCGCGCAGCGATCGGCGGTATCGGCATGCCGGGCGGCGATGGGGACCAGGACGGGACGCCGCTGCTCGCGTGGATTGGCGTTCTCGTGGGCGCGCTGTGCGTGACCGGGCTCGGCTACCTGCTCGGCCGCGCGCCGGCCGAACGAGGCCCGCGGCGGACGCCGCGACGCGCGCGTCGCGGTGGGGCCGTGCTCGAACACGATGTGATCGAGCCGGAGCGGGAGCTGCGCTAGCGGCGCACGGCGTGGCCGGCGGGCGCTTTTTTGCCCTACGGCCCGAGTGGTATACTGCCGATCTAGGGCGGATCGGCGATGCAAGGGATCGCGGAACACGGGCATCGCCGCACATCACCGACCCCTGCCCGCGGCACGCGGGTGTTCGATCACGACGGTGCGGCTCCGCCGCACGGACCAACGAGGTGGGGCATGGGCAATCGAGTCTCGCAGCGGGTGCGCCGCAGTTGGATCTTCTGGCCGTTCATCGCGGCCGGCGTGCTCGTCGCGCTCCAGGCGCGGTCGACGTCCGCATCGGCGCCGGGCCAGTGGATCGGGCCGGAGGAGCAGACCGTCGTGGATCTCGTGAACATCGAACGCAAGAAGGCTGGCAAGAAGCCGCTCACCGTGAACTACTCCCTGCAGGACGCGGCGTGGGCGCACAACGAGCACATGGTCGCCACGAAGTGCTTCGACCACACGGGTTGCGGCGACGGGGATCCCGGCAGCCGCGTGAAGAAGACCGGCTACCAGTCCGAGACGACGGGCGAGAACATCGCCATGGGGCAGAAGACGGCCGAGACCGTCGTGAACGGCGAGCCGTGCGCCGCGGACAACCAGGACTTTTGCATGCACCCGTGCAGCGCGGGTCGCTGTAACGGCTGGATGCAGAGCGCCGGCCACCGCGCGAACATCCTCCAATCCAAGTTCACGGACATCGGCGTCGCCTACTCGCCGGACGGCGATCCGTTCGGCCCGACGTGGACGCAGGTCTTCGCCGCCCCGGCGTCCGGCTATCACACCGTGACGCCGCCGCGCAACAACGGCCCGACCCCGACGCCGCGGCCGTGCGACGTCAAGGAGGACGTGACGGGCGACCGGATCGTCAACCGCCTGGATGTCGATGCGGTCAGCGGCGCCTTCCTGGCGACGCCGTCCAGCGCGAACTGGAACGTACGATACGACATCGTGCAGAACGGCGTGATCGATCTGTACGACGTGTTCAGCGTCGTGGCCGCCATGGGACGCACCTGCCCATAACCCGTTACCTTCCCCGTTACCTTTCCGCGACGTCGGTGTGGACCGCGTGAAGCCCTCGATTCTGGTGCACGGCGGCGCCGGCTTCCACGCGCCCGCCACCGTGGCGCCCAAACGCGCCGCCACGCGAGCCGCGGCGGACGCCGGCTGGGCCGTCCTGGCGCGCGGCGGATCGGCCCTGGACGCGATCGAGGCCGCCGTTCGGCGCCTCGAGGACGATCCGCTCTTCGACGCCGGCTTCGGCAGCTACCTCAACCGGGACGGCGACGTGGAGCTTGACGCGATCATCGTGGACGGCGCGTCGCTGAAGTTTGGGGCGATCGCGGCCGTGAAGGGCGTGAAGAACCCGGTCACCGTCGCCCGCCGCGTGATGGACCGCAGCCCGCACCACCTCCTGGCCGGCGACGGCGCGCTCCGCTTCGCGCGCGAGCTCGGTCTGGACGTGCCAGGCCTCAGCCTGGTCGCGCCGGACGTCCTCGCGCGATGGCTTGCCCGCCGCGCCGGCGACGGCGCCGCCGATCGCGACGAGCACGACGCGCTGCGCGCCGCGCCGGCCCTGCCGGGCGACACCGTCGGCGCCGTGGCCCGCGACGCCGACGGCCATATGGCGGCGGCGACGTCCACGGGCGGGATGCGCGACAAGCTGCCCGGGCGCGTCGGCGACTCGCCGATCATCGGCAGCGGCGCTTGGGCGGACGATCGGGGCGGCGCCGTTTCGTGCACGGGCCACGGCGAGCTGATCATGCGGGTGTGCCTGGCGCACCACACCGGCCTGTCGCTGTGCCAGGGCGCCGCGGCGACCAACGCGGCGTCTGCGGCGATCCGCTACCTCGAAGATCGCACGGGCGGCCAGGCCGGGATCATCCTCCTGGACGCATGCGGTCGGCCGGGCTGGGCGAGCAACACGCACGGCATGCCGATCGCTTGGCGCACGACCGAGGGCGCGGGCGAGAGCGTGTAGCCGTCCCGCGCGCAATTCGCCCTAACGCGCCGCCCCGCGTCGCCGTTATCGTGGCCGAATCGGATGATAACTCCGCCGCGCAGGCGGCCGGTGCACCCGTTCCGCACGCAATCTTTCCTTCGTTCCGTGCCCGTCGGAGCGCCGCGCCATGCGGCGCCCGGCCGCGAGGTGGTGGTATGAGGCGCTTTGGCCTAGGCTTGTCGCTCATCGTTCTGTTCGGCTTTGGGCTGTTCGCGGGCGCCGCGCCCGCGCTGCTGGCCAAGCGCCCGGCCACGCTCTCGCAACAGCAGAGCGAATGGACGCTCCTGGACGATGACGGCGCGGCCACGTGCGCACCCGAAGATCTCGGGCGGGACGTGAACACGTCGTGGTACCGCCTCGGTCCGACGGACCTTTCCCTGCGGCTGTGCGTCGCCGACACGCCGGGCTGGCCGGCCAAGGGCGACGGCTTCACCGACGCGCGCTACAAGTGGCGCCTCGAGACGGACCACGGCTCGTTCCTCCTGCTGCTCGAGGACTACGACATCGGCGTCACGCGCGGCGATCCGGTCTCGGACGGGATGGGCGAGCTGACGCTGCTCGACGATCCGAACGGCTCCGGCCGCTTCAGCGACGACTGGTCCAAGACGAGCCCACCGGCGTACCTGACGAACAGCATCGGCAGCGCGCGGTGGCGCCGGGTCCGCGCCTCGGCCGGGGGCGCATTCCAATCCGGCGGCGGCGGCGGCCTCTCTTTCAGCCTCGGCACCGGGCCGTGCGGCCCGGTGGTCGACATCACCATGGCCCTCAGCCTCATCGGCGGACCGGGCCGCCTGTGCGCCTCGTGGGCCACGGACGCGGAGGACCGCAACCTCGACAGCCAGCCCGCCTGCGACAGCGGCACGCGCCGCTGCCTGGGCGCCGTAGAACCGGTCGACACGGCCGTGCCGGTCGTCCCCACGTCGACGAGGGTCCGACCGACGTTCACCGCCAGCCCCGAGCCGACGGCCACGCCGACCGATCCGCCGCCGACGGCCGAGCCGACGGACACCGCGCCGCCGCCGACCGCGACGCGAACCGCGACCCGCACCGCAACCGCCGAGCCGACGGACCCGCCGCCGGCGACCGCCACCGACACCGACGTCCCCCCGACGCCGACGAGCACCACCACGCGAACCGCGACCGTCGTGCCGACGGACGTGCCGCCGACGGCGGTCGCGCCCGCCACGGACCTGCCGCCGAGCGCCACGGCCACGACGGTCCCGCCATCGGCCACGCCAATCCCGCCATCGGCCACGTCGCTGCCCACGTCGACGCAGGCGCCCATCGAGCTGACCGCCACGCCCAAGCCGTCGCCGACGCTTACGCCCGGCGTCACCGTTCCCACGGCGACGAAGCCGCTGCCCGTGACCGCGACGGCGACGGCGACGGAATCCGAGCCGACCCCGACATCGCCCGGCGCCGAGCCGACCGCCACCCAGCCGCCGGTCGAGACGGCGCCGCCGAGCGCGACGCCATCGACCATCGCCACCTCGGCGCTGCCGACGCTGCCGCCGTTCGTTCCGACCGCGACCCGAACGCCCGCGAACTCCGTGCCGACGGCGGCGCCCAGCGCGACGAGCGCCCCCCGCACCGGTCCGGGCCCGACGCCCACGAATCGCCCCGGCACCGGGGCGATGGAGGTGCGGTCGCTGGCCTATCCGCCGCTGCCCAACGGCGGGCCAGGCCCGTTCCCGGCGACGGTGTACGCCGTCCTGCTGACGCCGTGGGGCACGCCGGCGATGCCGCCGGTGTACGGCCCGCTCGGGCCGGGCGGCTACACGTACTTCGGCAACCTTGAGCCCGGCCAGTACCGGGTCTACATGGACGTCCCCACCGGCTGGGACCCGCTGCCGGGCACGGCGCCGAGCCAGTACCTCTGGGTCGCACCGGGCGGTCCGCACTGCCAGGCGCTGTTCCAGTACCAGGTGTGCAACTATTGCCCCAAGGGTGGCCCCGGCGGCATCCCGACGCCACCGGGACCCCCCACGATCGATCCCTCCGCGCCCGGCGGCCCTGGCGGCCCTGGCGGCCCCGGCGGCATCCCGACGCCGCCCGCGCCGCCGACGTTCGTCCCGCCGCCGCCCACGGCGCCGCCGGTGTACGGTCAGAGCCCCGATCGCCCGAACATCGGCTCGTACGCGGCGCTGCCGATCCTAGGCTACCTGGGCAACGACCAGGTGTGCAGCGCCTGGATCGAGGCGCAGAACGTCGGCGATCGGCCGACGAAGGTTCTCATCCTGGTCTGGGGCGCGCCCGGCTTCTGCCCGCCACAGTGCGCCGGCCCGCTCAAGGTGGAGTGCTCGGGCCTGCTGGCGCCGGGCAGCACGTGGAACTTCCTGGGCGCCCAGCTCCCGTCCAGCGGCAAGAGCGGCATGGCGTTCTCGGCGAACAACGACATGATCCAGGGTCCGCACGGCGCGGACTACTTCGCGGACGCCTTGTGCGAGACGCTGTTCGAGACCGTCGTCGGCAGCTGCGACTCGTACCGCCGGTTCTACCAGGCGTACACGACCGGCGGCTACTGGAACGGCTTCAACTTCGACGGCCCGAACTGCCAGCCGATCGCCGTCGAGGTGCTGCGCAAGTGCCCCGGTGATCTACGGCCGGAGGTCGACGTGAACGCCAGCTACGAGGGCGTGGCGGGTGAATGGCTCGGGCACTACGATCCGGTGTACGGCGGCTACGCGTTCTTCGCGCCATCGTTGTATGCGGCGCAGGGCGGGTTCAACAGCATCCTGTACATCCAGAACGCCGGCAACGAGTGCTCGTCCATCGAGATCTGGTTCAAGGCGCAGGACGACTGCCTGCGCAGCCGGATCTGCGACATCTCGACGCTGGCGCCGGGGGAGACGTTCCAGTTCGACGTCGGCCAGTGCGTGCCGGCCGGGTGGTACGGCTCGGGCTGGGTCCGCTCCACGCAGCCGCTGGCGATCGCCGTGGACCACATCGGCAACGACGTCCTGATGACGTATAACGGGACGCCGAGCGAGCTGAACTACGTCTTCAACGGCGAGGCGGCGTATACCGTCGGCAGCCAGGTGGCGTACGGGCCGCTCGTGTACAGCGAGTACCAAGGCTGGGATACGGCGATCATCGTCCAGAACGAGTCGAAGGTGGCCGCGGCCAAGGTGAAGGTCTACTTCATGGACCGTTCCGGCGGGATCATCACGACCGTCGCGGACTGGGTCTGCCCCGGCGGCGCGCAGACGTTCTTCCTGCCCGTGATCGCCGATCTGCCGGGTCACTGGATCGGCAGCGCCCGCGCGGAGAGCCAGGACTGGTTCGCGGCCGGCTCCCCGGGCGTGCGTGCGTCCAACATCGTCGCTGTGGCGCAGTTGCTGCGCTACTCGGACGCGACGCGCACGTCCGTGAACGAGGCGATCGCCTACAACATGTTCCCGGAACAGTTGGCGTACGACTGGCAGCTGGGCAGCGGGCAGGGCGGGACGAAGTCCGGCATCGGCCGGATCGGCCTCCCGAGCTTCATCAAGGACTACCAGCGCTCGGGCGTGACGACTGAGATCGCGATCGCGAACATCGTCCCCAAGCCCGGCTTTACGAACTTCGCGATCTTCATCTACGACCAGAACGGGCTGGTCGACTACCTGTGCGAGACGCTCGCGCAGCAGCAGGTCGAGTACATCAACCTCCAGAACTGGGGCTTCATCAACTCCGGCTTCAAGGGCTCGGCGATCATCAGCGCCACGTTCTGGGAGCACGACGTGTTCGACGCGCACGGCGGCTTGGCGCGCAACGTCGTCGGCCTGGCCGCCGTCAAGATCGAGCGCGTCGGGACGGTCCTCGACTCCCCGATCCCGGGCGACGAGGCCTCGGGCAACATGGGCTTCCCGATCCCCGGCGCATTCTCGTTCGCGGGGCCGTACGCGCCGCGCTGTCCGGGGGAGGACGGCCCCGTACCGTCGGGCGGCGGGGGCGGGGCGGCGCCGACGCCGGCGGGGCCGCCGCCGTTTCCGTAGCGATCACGACCGCCGGGGGAGGATCACGGGTTGGACGTTGGGGTGGGGGAGCGTGGGGTTTCGGTCGCCTGATGCGGTCCATCGCTGACGATGCCGAACAACACCTCCGCCACCGCCATCACCCCTTCCCACCCTGCGCCATGGTCCTCGAGGGACCACCATGCGCTGAGCACCGCCTGCGCCGCGCCCCAGGAGGCGATCCGCCGCCGCTCGACGGCCAGCGCCTCGGCCAGGATGGCGACGCGGCGCTCTGAGATCGCCCGCGCACGCCGCTGGCCGCCGGCCAGGAGCCACCCCAGCGGGTTGCGCAATAGCGCGCCGGCCTCGTAGGCGCGCTCGCCAAGGACGCCTTGCGGGTCGATCGCCAGCCAGGACGAGGCCGCGTCGCCCCCGCCGCCGGCGATGCCCTCGTGGGCCGACGACGCGAGGACGTTGCCGTGGTGCAGGTCGCCGTGCAGCAGAACCGGCATCGACGCGGGTGACGCCGACAGCTCGGCAAATGTCGCCTCCGCCATCGCCACCGACCGCTCCGCCAGCGGGCCGGCGCCGCCGCCGAAGCGCGCGCGCAGGCGATCGAAGCCGCCAGCCCAGTCGGCGACGGTCGGGAACGGGAGCGTGGGGCGGAGCGCCGTCGACGCGACGGACCGCGCCACGGCCGCAAGGCGTTCACTCGGGCCGTCGGCATCCCTCCGCTGGAGCGCCCGCATCACCGCCGCCGCCGCCCGCGTCGCCTCGTCGTCGCGCCCGCCCTCGACCAGCGCGAGGAGCGACGTGCCCGGCCGGACGCGCCGCAGCAACAGCAGGCCGCGACCCTCGTCGGCGTCGAGCAGGTCCACGGCGCCGTGACCGTCGAACGCCGCCAGCGCCGCGCGCTCGGCGGACAGCCCGCGGCCGGGCGGCGCCGCTTTGAGGACGACGGGCCATCGGCCGCCGGCCCCGTCGTCGCGCGTTCCCGGGGCGACGTAGGCGTACGTGAGGGGGGCGAAGGGCGGCTGCAGGATGAGGCGCCAGCGAGCGGCGGCATCCGCCAGGAGGGAGGGGAGGTCAGCGAGCCACGCGGCGGCGGAGGGGCCGTGGATGTCCAGGAGGGTTTGGTGGAAGGTGGGCATGGGGGCGATCTCTCATGCTGCCTACGC
>JBDTSC010000157.1:0-8725 GCA_039931375.1 Ardenticatenales bacterium | reverse complement strand
GACATCCTGGCCTTCTGGAAGTCCAACGCGATCTTCGAGCGCTCCGTCGCCAACCGCGCCGGCTCACCGCGCTTCGTGTTCTACGAGGGGCCGCCGACCGCCAACGGCATGCCGCACCCGGGGCACGCGCTGACGCGGGCGATGAAGGACGTCTTTCCACGCTACAAGACGATGACCGGCCACCTGGTCGAGCGCAAGGCCGGTTGGGACACGCACGGACTGCCGGTCGAGGTCGAGGTTTCCAAGGAGCTCGGCATCCACACGAAGGCCGAGATCGAGGCCTACGGGATGGAGGCGTTCGTCCGCAAGTGCATCGATTCCGTCTTCCGCTACACGGCGGAGTGGCAGGAGATGTCGGACCGCCTCGGGTTCTGGATCGACACGGACGGCGCCTACTGCACGTACCACAAGACGTACGTCGAGAGCGTCTGGTGGTCCCTGAAGACCCTCTTCGAACGCGGCCAGCTGTACCAAGGCCACAAGATCGTCTGGTGGTGGCCGCAGGGCGGAACGGCGCTCTCGGCCGGCGAGGTCGGCGAGGGCTATCGCGAGGTCGATGATCCGAGCGTCTACGTCCGCTTTCCGCTGGTCGACGAGCCCGGCACGTCGCTGCTGATCTGGACCACGACGCCCTGGACGCTTCTCAGCAACCAGTTCGCCGCGGTGCACCCCGATCTCACCTACGCCGTCGTGCGCGACGACGAGGCGGACGAGCGGCTTATCGTCGCCGCGGATCTCGTCGAGAAGGTCGCGGCGCTCGAAGGGCGGACATGGGTCGTCGAGCGGACGACGGCCGGGCGCGACCTGGTCGGGCGCCGCTATCGGCCGCCGTTCGACGTCTACTACGAGACCCTGGGCGATCGAACCGCCGCCCTCACGACGGACGAGGTCCTGGCCACCCGCCGCGCCGCCGACGACCACATCGGCTGGCGGGTCGTCGCGGCGCCGTTCGTGACGATCGACAGCGGGACGGGCGTCGTGCACGAGGCGCCGGCGTTCGGCGAGGTGGACTTCGATCTGCTCGTGAAGACGGAGCGTCCGCGGTTCGCGGACGCGAACGCCGTGCCGCTGCTGTGCGCCGTCGCGCCCGACGGCACGTTCACCGCCGAGGCGGGCGAGGCGTTGGCCGGGCGGTACATCAAGGACGCGGACAAGGACATCATCAAGGACCTGCGCGAGCGGGGCCTGCTCTACCACCGCGCCCAGATCCGCCACGAGTACCCGTTCTGCCCGCGGGCGCCCGAGGACCCGCTCATCCAGTACGCGCGGGCCAGCTGGTTCGTCCGCACGAGCGACTTCAAAGAAGACATGCTGGCCAACAACGACGCGATCCAGTGGCTGCCCGAGCACATCAAGGAGGGCCGCTTCGGCGACTTCCTGCGCAACAACGTCGACTGGGCGCTGTCGCGCGAGCGGTTCTGGGGCACGCCGCTGCCGATCTGGCGTTGCGACGCCACCGGACGCATGGAGGCGATCGGCTCGCTCGAAGAGCTGTACGCCAAGCCCGGCGTGACGGGCACGGAGGTCTGGGAGGCGGCCAAGTCGGCCGATCCAACGCTGCCGGACGATCTGCGGATCCACAAGCCGTATATCGACGCGCTGACGTACGACAGCCCGTATGCCGACGGGGCGCGGATGCGCCGCGTCACCGAGGTCATCGACTGCTGGTGGGACGCCGGCAGCATGCCGTTCGCGCAGTGGGGCTTCCCGCACGTGCCGGGCAGCCAGGCGCGCTTCCGCGAGATGTTCCCGGCAGACTTCATCTCGGAGGCGATCGACCAGACGCGCGGCTGGTTCTACGGCCTGACCGCGATCAGCACGCTGCTGTTCGGCGACGAGGACCGGATCGACTCGACCGTCGACGCGCCCGTGGCCCTACCGCCCCACCCGTTCCGCACGTGCATCGTCCTGGGGTTCATGATGGGCGAGGACGGGCTCAAGATGTCCAAGCGCACCAAGAACTACCGCAGCCCCGGCTACGTCTTCGACACCCTGGGCGCGGACGCGATGCGCTGGTACTTCTACAGCGCGCAGCCGCCGTGGACGTCCGTGCGCTTCCAGGAAGCCGCGATCCGCGACGCGCAGCGCGAGTTCCTGATGCGGCTGTACAACGTGTGGAGCTTCTTCAACATCTACGCCCGCCTGGACGGCTTCGATCCGGGCATCGACCCCAGCGTGGCTCAGGGGGGATCGATGTCGACCGCGACGTCGACGTCGTCCGCTACCGGCTGGCGTCCGCTGGTCGAGCGTGCCGAGCTGGATCGCTGGATCACGGGCGAGCTGCACCGGACGATCCGCACCGTCCGCGCATCGATGGACCGCTTCGAGAACCACCCCGCCGCGGGCGCGCTCATCACGTTCGTCGACGCGCTTTCGAACTGGTACGTCCGCCGCTCGCGCGATCGGTTCTGGGGCGAGGGGGCGTCGCAGGACAAATGGGACGCGTACAACACGTTGTATGAGGTGCTCGTCGACGTGGCGAAGGTCATCGCCCCGTTCACGCCGTTCTTCGCCGAGCGCTTGTACCGCAACCTCGTCGGCGAGGTGGCGGAGACGGCCGGCGGCGACGCGCGCGGCGATGCATCCGGGGATGCGTCCGGCGACGATTTCGCCCTCGTCGCCTCGAGCGTCCACTTCTGTGATTATCCGACCGCGGACGAGGCGCGCATCGACGAGGCGCTGTCGGCCGCGATGGCCGTCGTGCGCGACGTCGTGTCGGCGGGCCACTCCGCGCGGGCGGATGCCGGGCTGAAGGTCCGCCAGCCGCTCCGTTTGGCTGAGGTCGTCGTCGGCGACGCGGCGTCCGCCAGGGCCGTCGAGCGCCACGCGGACCTCATCGCCGAAGAGCTGAACGTCCAGAACGTGGAGCCGACGCAAGACGCCGACCGCTACGTCACGTTCACCGTCAAGCCCAACTTCCGTGCCCTCGGCCCCCGCTTCGGCCCGCGCGTGCAGCGCATCGGCGCCGTCCTAGGCGCAGCCGACCCCGCCGCCGTCCGCCGCGCGCTCGTCGAGGATGGCCGCCTGGTCATCGACCTCGACGGTGAGTCCGTGACGCTCACGCCGGACGACGTCGAGGTGCGCCTATCGGCGCGGGACGGGTTTGCCGCCGCCGAGGGCAAGGGCGTCGTCGTCGTGCTGTCGACCGCGATCACGCCCGAGCTGCGCGAGCTTGGTCTCGTGCGCGAGATCCTCCACCACATCCAGGCCGCCCGCAAGGCCGATGACCTGCCGTACCAGGCGCGCATCGCCGTCGACCTCGAGACGAGCGCCGAGCTGGCCGCCATCGCTGAGCGTCATGCCGAGACGATCCGGCGCGAGTGCCTTGTGGTCGACCTCGCGTTCGGCGCGGCGCGGGACGGCGCGGCGGTGCACGACGGGGAGATCGATGGGGCCGTGGTGCGGGTGCGGGTGCGCGTGGTGGGCTAGCGACGCGGTCGACCGTCGTTATCCATCACGGCCGCACCGTCATCCCTTCATCACGGGCGGCGATCGCCAATCGGGCGTCGTGGCAGCTGACGATCAGCTCGCTGGCGGGGATGACATCCGCGATGCCACGTGCGGCCGCGAGCTGGATGGCGTCCATGGCCCGCAACGGGTGACGGAGCGTCAGGAACGCAGCCTCGATCTCGTCCACATTCATCACCACGTAGGACGGCCAGTCCGAGCGGAACGCGTCGAGGGCGGCGTCCAACGTCGCATCCGTGAGAAAGCCCTCGCGCCGTCGCCGCGCAAACGCTGAAGTCACCTCCACCCAGCTGATGAGCGAGACCGCGATCGCTGTGCTGTCCGCGGCAAGGCGGCGGGTGTCTTGGGCGTCCGGCTCGTCGATGTAGAGCTTGATGAGGCTGCTGGCGTCGAAGAAGACGATCATCGTCGGTCCTCGACAACAGCCTCCGAGATCGACGGTCCGTCGTAAGGGATCTGCGCGCCGGCGGGCTTGCCACCACTCCACGTTGCATGCCCTGATGCGACGAGGTTCCATAGGCTTCGAACGGCATCGGATACTGGTCCGAGCTCCGCGATGGGTACGCCTCGGTCGGTGATGACGAACCGTTCGCCTTGGCGCGCACGCGTCATGTAGGTGGCCATGTCCTCTCGTAGCCGTCGAATTCCGATCGTGTCCATACCATACCGCCTGTTGGATAACATTCGTGTGGGCACAAGTGTACACATCGCGAGCTGGGACGGGCAATATCGCTGTCGTCGCCATGACGGGCCGGCCCCCGCAAATTCCTAGGCACCATCGATTTCGTCAGCCTCACACCGCCCCCCTATAATCGCCCTTCACTCTCAGCCGGCCATCCAATCGGGTTGTCGGGACGGCGTAGCAAGGGCAAGGTGCCATCGTGAGCGAAGACGGCCGCTATCCGTACGGCGAGGTCGAGGCCAAGTGGCGCGCCTGGTGGGACGATCAGGGCACGTACCGCACGCTCGGGCCGGGCGACAACGGCTTCGACGGCTCGCGGCCGAAGTACTACGTGCTCGACATGTTCCCGTACCCGTCGGGCAAGGGGCTGCACGTCGGCCACCCGCTCGGCTACATCGCCACGGACATCATCGCCCGCTACAAGCGGATGCGCGGGTTCAACGTGCTGCACCCGATGGGCTTCGATGCCTTCGGCCTGCCGGCGGAGCAGTACGCCGTCGAACACAACGTCCATCCGCGGGTGACGACGCAGGCGAACATCGCCACGATCCGCCAGCAGCTGCGCTCGCTGAGCCTGGGGTACGACTGGGAACGCGAGATCTCGACGATCGATCCTGGCTACTACCGCTGGACGCAGTGGATCTTCTTGCAGCTGTACGACAGCTGGTTCGACCCGCGCGAAGGCAAGGCCCGGCCGTTGAAGACCCTCGTGACCGCGCTGTCGGCCGACGCGTTCCGCGTCGCCGGCGACGGATCGCTGGTGGCGGGCGATGGCGAGGCGGCAAAGACGCCCGGCGTGCGCGGGTGGGGGGAACTGTCCCCGATGGACCGGCAGGCCGTGCTCGACGACCATCGTCTCGCATACCTGGCCGAGGTGCCCGTCAACTGGTGCCCGATGCTCGGCACGGTGTTGGCGAACGAGGAGGTCACGGCGGACGGTCGCAGCGAGCGGGGCAACTTCCCGGTCTACAAGCGGCCGCTCAAGCAGTGGATGCTCCGGATCACCGCCTATGCTGACCGCCTCGCGGCCGATCTCGACCTCGTCGACTGGCCCGAGGCGCTCAAGACGATGCAGCGCAACTGGATCGGGCGCAGCGAGGGCGCGCTGGTGGACTTCGTGCTCGACGACGGCAGCTCGCGGGCGCTGCGGGTGTTCACGACGCGGCCGGACACGATCTTCGGCGCGACCTACCTCGTCCTCTCGCCGGAGCACCCGCTCGTCAGCGCGATCACGACGCCCGAGGCGCGGGCCGCCGTCGACGCGTACCGCGCCGCGGCCGCGGCCAAGGGCGATATGGCGCGGCAGGCCGAGGCGAAGGTGAAGACCGGCGTCTTCACAGGCGGCCACGCCGTCAACCCCGCCACCGGCGCGCGCATCCCGATCTGGATCGCCGACTACGTGCTGGCCGGCTACGGTACGGGCGCGATCATGGCGGTGCCCGGCCACGACGAGCGGGACGGCGACTTCGCGCGCGCGTTCGGCTTGCCGATCAAGGCCGTCGTCCTCCCGGACGATGGCTGGTTGCGCAGCGCGGCGGCAGGGGCGATCGCGGCCGGCCGTCTGAGCGCGGACGCGGACATGGACGCTCTTCGGGCGGACTACGTCGCCCACATCGCCGAGTACCCGAGCGTGTTCGTCGGCTACGGCCGCTCGATCGATTCCGCCAACCCCGAGGTGAGCCTGGACGGGCTGGACAGCGCGACGGCCAAACGGACGATCACGGCGTGGCTCGCGGGCAAGGGGCTTGCCAAAGCCCATGTGCAGTACAAGCTGCGCGACTGGCTGTTCTCCCGCCAGCGCTACTGGGGCGAGCCGTTCCCGATCCTGCACGGCCCCGATGGGGAGATTGTGCCGGTCGCCGAGGACGACCTCCCCGTCCGTCTGCCCGAGATGGACGACTTCCAACCGATCCCCACGGAGGACCCGAACGCCCCGCCGCAGCCGCCGCTGGCCCGCGCGCCGCTCGAGTGGCGCGTGGTCGAGCGCGACGGCGTGACGTACCACCGCGAGCTGAACACGATGCCGAACTGGGCCGGCTCGTGCTGGTACTACCTGCGCTTCATCGACCCGGGTGACGAGGAGCGGCTGGTCGATCCGATCAAGGAACGGTACTGGATGGGCGACAACGGCGTCGACCTCTACGTCGGCGGCGTCGAGCACGGGGTGCTGCACCTGTTGTACGCCCGGTTCTGGCACAAAGTGCTGTACGACCTCGGCCACGTCGGCAGCCCGGAGCCGTTCGGCCGATTGTTCAACCAGGGCTACATCCAGGCGTACGCCTACAAGGACGATCGCGGCTTCTACGTGCCGGCCGAGGAAGTCGCGGCCGATGGTGATGGCTTCACCCACGACGGCTACCCGGTCGCGCGCGAGTACGGCAAGATGGGCAAGAGCCTGAAGAACATGGTCACGCCCGACGAGGTGATCGAGCGCTACGGCGTCGATTGCCTGCGGTTGTACGAGATGTACTTGGGCCCGCTCGAGCAGTCCAAGCCGTGGAGCACCCGCGACATGGTCGGCATCAGCCGCTTCCTCGACCGGCTGTGGCGCAACTTCGTGGCGCCCGACGGCAGCCTTCGCGTAGGCGACGATGCACCGGACGCCGCGTTGCTGCGCCAACTCCACGTCACGATCCAACGCGTGTCGGACGACATGGAAGGCCTGCGGTTCAACACCGCGATCGCGGCGCTGATCGAGTTGAACAACACCCTCGTCGGCCGCGACGCCGTACCGCGGGAGGTGGCGCAGGCGATGGTGCCGCTGTTGGCGCCGCTCGCGCCGCACATGGCGGAGGAGCTGTGGTCGCGCCTCGGCAATGCGCCGTCCGTGCTGAGCACCGGCTGGCCGGAGCACGACCCGCGCTACCTCAAGGTGACGTCGGTCGAGGTCGTCCTGCAGGTCAACGGCAAGGTGCGCGGCCGGCTGACGGTGCCCGCCGACGCCGGCGTCGACGCGACGCGGGACCTAGCGCTGGCGGACCCTTCCGTGCTGCGGCACGTCGATGGCCAGACGGTGCGGAACGTCATCGTCGTCCCCGGTAAGCTCGTCAACGTCGTGCTCGCCTAGTCCGTCCTTTTCTTCGTATCGCCAACCCGTGTGGTCGCCGACAGCGGCCACTTCACCGCATGCCCGCTGAAGGAGCAACCCCATGGTTCACCCCGTTCTCGCGAAGCTCGGACTATCCTCCGAAAACCCCGGCGCCTGCGCCGGTCCCAACGAATGGATCACCGATCCCGCCGGCACGCCGCTCATCAGCCGCAACCCGACCACCGGCGAGCCGATCGCCGCCGTCGTCCAGGCGACGGCCGCGACGTATGACCGCGTCGTCGAATCCGCCGCGGGGGCGTTCGCGCGGTGGCGGGAGCTGCCGGCGCCCAAGCGCGGGTTGATCGTGCGCGATCTGGGCAACGCGCTGCGAGCGAAGGCCGAGCCGCTGGGTGAACTTGTCGCGCTAGAAATGGGGAAGATCAAAGCCGAGGGCATCGGCGAGGTGCAGGAGATGATCGACATCTGCGACTTCGCCGTCGGTCTGTCGCGGCAGCTGTACGGGCTGTCGATGCACTCAGAGCGCCCTGGTCACCGCATGTACGAGCAGTGGCATCCGCTCGGACCGATCGGGATCATCAGCGCGTTCAACTTTCCCGTGGCGGTTTGGTCGTGGAACGCCGCGTTGGCCGCGGTGTGCGGCGACACGATGGTCTGGAAGCCGTCGTCCCTCGTGCCGCTGTGCGCCGTCGCGGTCCAGCACATCTGCAACGAGGTGATGGCCGACCACGAGCTGACCGGCCTCTTCAACCTGGTGATCGGCACGAACGACGACGTCGCCGACCGGATGAACTGCGACCGGCGGCTGCCGCTGATCAGCTTCACCGGCTCGACCCGCGTCGGTCGGCACGTCGCGCAGACGGTGGCGGAGCGCTTCGGCCGCTCGATCCTAGAGCTGGGCGGCAACAACGCGATCGTCGTGGCCGAGGACGCGGACCTGTCGTTGGCGGTGCGCGCGGTGTTGTTCGGCGCCGTCGGCACCGCCGGCCAGCGCTGCACCTCGACGCGGCGGCTGATCGCCCACGCCTCGATCGTCGATGCGCTGACGGAACGGCTCGTGGACGCGTACCGTCAGGTGCCGATCGGCGATCCGCTGGCGCTGGGGACGTTGATGGGGCCGCTGGTCACGCCGCGAGCCGTCGACGACATGATGCTGGCGATCGACGCGGCCAAGGCACTGGGCGGCGAGGTGGTCGTCGGCGGCGGCCGGCGGCCCGATCTCGGCCCGCAGTTCGTCGAGCCGGCGATCGTGCGGATGCCCGAGCAGGCGCTCATCGTCTGCGAAGAGACGTTCGCGCCGATCCTGTACGTGATGGCCTACGAGACGATGGATCAGGCGATCGCGATGCACAACGCCGTGCCGCAAGGGCTGAGCAGCGCGATCTTCACGACGAACGTCTTGACGGCGGAGCGCTTCCTATCCGCCGTCGGCTCCGACTGCGGCATCGCCAACGTCAACATCGGGACGTCCGGCGCGGAGATCGGCGGCGCCTTCGGCGGCGAGAAGGAGACCGGCGGCGGCCGCGAGG
>JBDTSC010000156.1:0-8750 GCA_039931375.1 Ardenticatenales bacterium | reverse complement strand
TCCTCGAGCGCCGCCGTCGACGTGATACGGTGCGTGACCTGGAGCGGGGTCAACAGGCCGTCCGTCTCCAGGTTGCCGGCGGGGAACGACAGATCGTTGGCCGCCAACGCGCCGCGGACGGCGTCGAGGGAGACGTTTTTCCGGTCCATCGCGGCCGGGTCGAGCTTGAGATACACCTTGTCCGTGCGCACGCCGGACAACTGGACCTTGCTCACGCCGTCGATCGCCTCGAGCTCGGGGACCAGATCGTCCTCGATCCGGCGCTGCAGCTCGGCTTCCGAAACATCGCCGCTGATGCTGCCCTGGATCGCCGGGATGTCGGCGAAGCTGAACAGGATGACCTCGGGAGCCTTGGCGTCCTCCGGCAGCGTGACGTCGGCCAGCTTGTCGTCGATCTGGGCGCGGATGTCGTCCTGCTTCGTGCCGTACTCGGCCTGCAGCGTGATCACCGCGAAGCTCTCGGACGCCGTCGCCGAGACGTCGAGCACCTTGATGTCGGAGATCGTGTCAAAGGCCGTCTCGATCGGCTTGATGACCGATTCCGTGACCTCGTCGGCCGAGGCGCCGGGGTAGACGACCAGCACCGAGGCCTGCGGCGGCTCGATGTCGGGGATCAGCTCTCGGTTCAGTCCGAGCGCGGCCCAGATGCCCGCCCCGATGAGGGCGAACATGAGCAGAATGGTGATGGACGCCCGATCAAGGGCCCAGCGGGTCAAACGTGTCATCGGTCGATCTCCCGGTGCTGACGGACAGGGATCGCCGAGCGGGGAGAGGGTGGGGTTCTCCGCCGCAGCTCGGACGGTCGAGCGCGGTTGGTTGGCTTCTTAACCAGATAGTAACCGGGCTTATTGTACAGCCCACACCGGCGGCGTCAACCCCCAGCGGCGCAGAAGCGCTGAACTACCGTCGCCGGCGCCACGCTCCGACGCCGCCCAGGACGCTCAGCAGGCCCGCGATGGCCGCCAGCGCGCCCGGCCCGAACAGGTCGGCCAGTCCGCCGCTGGGCATCGTCTCCGGCCCGCTGGAGGACGCCGAGGCGACCGCCCGTGCGCCGGCCATCTTGGCGGCCGCCGACGTCGTCGCGGAGGTCGTCGCGGAGGTCGTCGCCACAGCGGATGCCGTCACGACCTCGGTTGCGGCCGCCATCGTCGTCGTCATCACGCCGCTGCCGGACGTCGTCGTCGTCGCCGCGGTGACATCGCTCAGCTGACGGCCGCCCTTGACGCCGCCGGTGGCGGTGGTCGCCGTCGTCGCCATCGCGGTGTCCGTCGCCGTGGTCGGGCTGGCGGCCGCGGCGCGCGTCGTCGTCGTGCCGTCCGTGGCGGTGACGTCGGCGGCGGCCGTCGCCGCGGTCGTGGTCATCGCCGTCGTCCCGGCGCCCGCGCCGGCCCGGCCGCCGGGCAACGCGGCTTGTACGGCCGCGACGGCCTTGGCCAGCGCGGCGGCCAGGCGGCTCACCTGCGGGGCGTCCAAGGCGAAGTTGACGCCGGACAGCGTCGCGCCGGACACGGTCAGCGCGTCATAGCCGGGCACGTCGAGCCCGTCCGTCGAGCCGAGCACGACCGCCAGCGCGGTGGTGTCGATCGCCACGGAGTACGTGCCGGCGCCGAGGCCGCTGAAGCGATAGAGGCCCTGGACATCCGTGGCCGCCGTGTCCGCGCCCTCCGGCCCCGTCAGGCGGATCGGGACACCGGCGACAGCCGACTCGCTCGGGCCGAACGCGCCGTCGCCGTTCGCGTCGAAGTAGACGTAGCCCTGGATGACGCCGCCGACGCTGCTCGTCGACGCCTCGTTGCCCTTCTGCGCCTGGACGGCGGCGGGGCCGGCGACGGCGGCCAAGGCCAGGGCGGCTACGGATGCGGCCAACGCCATGCGGGCTCCGCGGCGGTCGGAAATCGGGTGATGGTTCATCGTGACGCTCCTCGTCATGCACCGGTCCGCCGACCGATGTCGGCGGCGAGACGGAACGCCAGCGGCTGGGGTGGGGGCCCCGGGTGAGCGAAGTTGGTCGAGTGCCCGGTCAGGTGCGCGGCGCGACCTTCAGCCCGAGCAGGTCCAGATTGGCCGGCGGCACGGCCGCCGGAGCGCCGGTGAGCGGATCCGTTCCGGCCACCGTCTTGGGAAAAGCGATCACCTCGCGGATGGAAGACTCCCCCGCCAGGATCATCACGGTCCGATCGAAGCCCCAGGCGATGCCGCCGTGCGGCGGAGCGCCGTATTGGAACGCGTCCAACAGGTGCCCGAACTCCGTACGCGCCTGCGCCTCGTCGATGCCCAGCAGCGCGAACACCTGCTGTTGGATGGACGTATCATGGATCCGAATCGATCCGCCGGCCACCTCGACGCCGTTGAGCACGGTGTCATAGGCGACGGCGCGCACTGCGCCCGGATCGGTGGCCAGGAGCGGCACATCGTCCGGATGGGGCGCCGTGAAGGGATGATGGACGGAATCCCAGCGCGCCTCGTCCTCGTTCCACTCGAACAGCGGCGGCGCGACGAGCCACAGGAACGCCAGTGCGGCGGGGTCGATCAGGCCGAGCGCCTCGCCCAAGTGCAGCCGCAGCCGGCCAAGGCTGTCCTCGGCGGTCGGGCGCGCGGCGGCGACGATCAGGACGCTGTGCCCGTCGTCCGCGCCCATGCGCGCCTTCAGCTCCGCCTCGATGGGCGCGATCCACTTGGACACGGAGCCGCGGGCCTCGCCGCCCTCCCACGCGACCCACGCCAGCCCGCCGGCGCCATGGGCCTTGACGATCGCCTCGAGGTCGCCGATCTCCTTGCGGCTGAAGAGCCGCGGCGCGCAGATCGCCTTGATCGCGCCGCCGCTCTCGACGGTGCCGCGGAAGACGCCGAACTCGCTGGTGGCGAACAGATCGCCCAGATCCTCCATCGTCATCCCGAACCGGAGGTCCGGTTTGTCGTTGCCGTAGCGGCGCATCGCCTCGGCGTACGTCATGCGCGGGAACGGCACCTGTTGGATCGGGCGGCCCGGGACGACGGCGCGGCAGAGGTCGATGAACATGCGCTCGTTGAGCGCCATCACGTCGTCCTCGCTCACGAAGCTCATCTCGACGTCCAGCTGCGTGAACTCGAACTGGCGGTCCGCGCGCAGGTCCTCGTCGCGGAAGCAGCGGGCGACCTGGTAGTAGCGGTCCATGCCGGCCACCATGAGCATCTGCTTCATCTGCTGCGGGCTCTGGGGCAGGGCGTAGAACGTGCCGGGGTTGAGGCGGCTGGGCACGAGAAAGTCGCGCGCGCCCTCGGGCGTGCTGCGCGTCAGGATCGGCGTCTCGACCTCGATGAAGCCCTCCGCGTTCAGCGCCTCCCGCGCGAAGGCGGTCACACGGTGCCGCAGCTCCATGTTGCGCGCCATGCGCTCGCGCCGCAGGTCCAGGTAGCGGTAGCGCAGGCGCTGCGCCTCGTCCAGGTTGAGGTCGCGCGCGATCTCGAACGGCGGCACCTTGGCGGCGTTGACGACGTGCAGGGCCGTGGCGCGCACCTCGATGTCGCCCGTGGCCAGATCCGGGTTCGACTCGAACCGTTCCGCCACCGCCCCGATCACCTGCACGACCCACTCGCTGCCGATCGCGCCGGCCTGCGCGTACGCTTCCGGCGCGGAGGCTTGGTCGCACACGACCTGCGTGAGCCCGTATCGGTCCCGCACGTCGACGAAGATCAGCCCACCGTGTTCGCGGCGGCGGTGGACCCAACCGATCAGCGTGACGGTCTGGCCGACGTCCGTGCGGCGGAGCTGGCCGCAGGTATGGGTGCGGAACGCGGTCTGCATCAGGAAGGTGCCTCTGTGGCGATCAAACGAACAGGACGGCCGAGTACACTCGGCGATCGAGCGATTTGGGTCGCGACGGCTTCACGTCCATCGCCCAATCGTAGTCCATGTCGCCGCGACGTGCGCGACGGTAGCGACGCGCTGGGTCCAGCGACACGGTCCAGCGACACGGTCGAGCACCGTGCCCGGGCCGAGAAAGCACCGTGGGGGCTCCCAGAAGGAGCCCCCACGGTTCGGTGGCATCCACCGAAGGATCGCTAGGCGATCGCCTCGGTGGTGCCGCTCTGACTCGCACAATGATCCATTCGACACCACCTCCCTTCCATATAGGATTGCAGATGAATCCGGATGAAGGGGGGACCGAACCGAGAAGCAGATCGTGGAAGGTGGTTCAAGCGGTCGGGCGAATCGGGATCAGTATGGCAGATGCGCCCGGGCATCGTCAAACTTTCGCGCGCCCGATGTTTTCGCGGCGCGGCGGGCCGCACTATACTCCTGCCCGCTTCGACCGCTTACGGGTCCATCGCTTACGGGTCCATCGCGTATGGGTCCATCGCTTATGGGACGATCGTCTGAGTGGAGGACGTGAGAGAGATGCGCAGTCCAACCTATCGCCCCGCGCTTGCCGCGGGCGTGCTCTTCCTTTCCCTCGGCCTCGCCGCGTGTTCGAGCCCGACGCCCAGCCGCCCGCAGGACAACGCGCCTGCCGGGGTCGGTGGCGACGGCGCGTCCGGTACGCCCGCCGCGCCCTCCTCCAGCAGCGGCTTCCATACCGATCCGATCAGCGGCGGCCCCGAGGTGTGGAAGGATCTCTACCCGCCGGAGAGCACCGTCGACCCCGATGCCCCCTACCCGCCGCCGCTGCCCACGCCGGCCAACGGCGCGTATCCGGCCCCTGACGGGAGCGGCGACGGCGCAGCCGAGCCTTCCTCGGGCGCGACGACGAACGGCGCCACCGAGCCGACGGCGGCGCCGACGAAGTCGGGGGGATGAGCGCGGCCGCGGACGAAGCGGCCGCGTCGCCTGCGCCCGCGTCACCTGCGTCCGCGGACTGCGAGGAGCTCCTCCCCGACAGTCTCACCGCACCCGCCTTCCAACGCGCCGTGCTGGAGGGTCTGCGCGCGATCGACGGCCTGACGGTCCACGACGTCCGGCCGTTCGTCGTCCGCGTCCAGTACGCGGAGCAACCGTTCGTCATCCAGCTCGACGCCGTCTACAAGCGCTACCGCCACGCTGAGCTCGAGACCGTCGATGCCATCGAGGAGCTCAAGGCGGCGCTGGGCGTGCCGGGCGCCGCAATCACGGCCGCGGGGCCATACCCCCGGTTGGCGGCGCGATCGTCCGTCGCACCGGGGATCTTCACGCTCCCGTGCCCGTTCGACGACTCGCTGGCCGTCTTCTTCGTGCGCGCGCTGCCCAACGGCCACATCCCGCTGACCCCCGCCGAGGTCGGACGCGACTGGCACGGCGACGGCGCCGCGCTCATGGCCGCCGCCCTCGAGCACCTGGGGGTGCGCACGCAAGGCGTCCCCGCGGACGGCTTCGGCGACGGCGACCAGCTCGTGCTGGCGTGGCATACCGGCGACGGCCTCGACGCCGCGGCCGCCCTCCTGCCCGACCTGCTGAACGCGCTGGCCGAATGGGTCCCCGGCACCCTCCACGTCGGGGTGCCGTCGCGCGACCTCATGCTGGCCTGCGGCGACGCGGACGCAGGCCATCTAGCGTCCGTGGCGGACGACGTACGCGCCGCGTTCGACGGCGCTGGGGACGCGGCGATCAGCGGGCGGCTGTATCGGTGGGATGGGGCGGGGTTGGTGGTGGAGATGGACGGGAAGATGGACGGGGAGATGGACGGCGCCTGAAGGCGGCCTTCCCCTCCCCTACAACATCCCCTACAACACCCCCACCCCCGACATATCCTCCCGCATGTGGCAGCTCTTGTACTTCTTCCCGCTGCCGCACCAGCACGGGTCGTTGCGCCCCACCTTGGGTTGGGCGCGCACGGGACCGCCGGGGGGGCCGGCGGTCGCGGCGGCTTGGGCGCGCGCAAACAAGGAGTCGCGCGGCGCATTGACCTGCGGGCCGCGACCACGGCCAGCGAGAGCGCCGTCGGCGGGCTGGGCGCGGGGCGGGGCGGGGCGAGCGGCGGGCGCCTCGGCGGGCTCGGCCAGGAAGACGCCGCGGACGACGTTCTCGCGGATGATCAGCAACAGCGATTGGAACATCCCGAAGCCATCGCGCTTGAACGCGACCAGCGGCTTCTCCTGCCCGACGCCGCGCAGGCCGATGCCGGTGCGCAGCTCGTCGAGCGCGGTGAGGTGGTGGATCCAGGCGTTGTCGATGGTGCGCAGGAAGACGTGGCGCTCGAGCTGGTGCATGAGGTCGGCGCCCAGGCGCTCGGTCTTCGCCTCGTAGACTTCCTGGGCCAGCGCGAGCAGATGATCGCGGACCTGGTCGGGCGACCAGGCGCGCCAGTCCTCCGGGTCCTCGTCGTCCGGCAGCGGAAAGATCGAGCGCGCGACCGTGTGCAGGCCGTGGACATCCCACTCGCTCTGCTCGCCGGCGGTGTACACGTCGACGTGGCTGCCGATCTCCGCCTCGAGCATGTCCCAGAGGATCGAACGGTAGTCGTCGCGTCGCAGGACCTCGGCGCGCTGAGCGTAGATCAGCTTGCGCTGCTCGTTGATCACCTCGTCGTATTCCAGGAGGTGCTTGCGGACATCGAAGTTGTAGCCCTCGACCTTGACCTGGGCGCCCTCGATCTGGCGGCTGACCAGGTTGCTCTCGATCTCCTGGCTCTCGTCGACGCCCATGCGCTCCATGAGGCGCTTGACCTTGTCGCCCCCAAAGCGGAGCATGAGGTCGTCCTCCATGGCCACGAAGAAGCGGCTCTCGCCCGGATCGCCCTGGCGCCCGGCACGACCGCGCAGCTGGTTGTCGATCCGGCGTGCCTCGTGTCGCTCCGTGCCGAGCACGAACAGGCCCCCCAGGGCCAGCACCTCCTCACGCTCGCGGGCGCAGCGGTGCCAAGCGTCCCCCAGGGCCTTCGCCCACTCCGTCGGGAAACGCTCGGTCGGATCGCCGCCCGCGCGCAGGGTGCTGACGGCCTCATCCCAGTCCAACGCCGAGAACGTCGTCAGGTCCGCGCCGCGCTTGCGCAGCTCCGCGCGGGCCGTCCCCTCGGGGTTGCCGCCCAGCAGGATGTCGACGCCGCGGCCGGCCATGTTCGTGGCGATCGTGACCGCGTTCTTGTGGCCCGCCTGGGCGATGATCTCGGCCTCGCGCTCGTGATTCTTGGCGTTCAGCACCTCGTGCGGCACCTTGCGCTTCTCGAGCATCTGGCTGAGGCGCTCGCTGGTCTCGACGGCGACGGTGCCGACCAGGATTGGCTGGCCCGTGGCGTGGCGCTCGACGATCTCCTCGACGACGGCCTTCCACTTCGCGCCCGTGGCGGTGTAGACCAGGTCGGCGCGGTCGGCGCGCTTGATGTCGCGATGGGTTGGGATGACGGTGACGTCCAGGTCGTAGATCCGCTGGAGCTCTTCGCGCTCGGTCCAGGCGGTGCCGGTCATGCCCGAGAGCTTGTCGTACATCCGGAAGTAGTTCTGGAACGTGATCGTCGCCAGCGTGACGCTCTCGCGCTGGACGCGCACGCCCTCCTTGGCCTCGATCGCCTGGTGCAGCCCCTCCGAGAACCGCCGGCCGTGCATCAGCCGCCCGGTGAACTCATCGACGATGACGACCTCGCCGTCCTCCGTGACGATGTACTCCTTGTCGCGCTCGAACATCACGCGCGCCTTGAGGGCGTTCTCGAGGTACGGCGTCAGCAGGTAGTGCTCGGGGCTGTACAGGTTGTCGATGCCGAGCCAGCGCTCGACTTTCTCGATGCCCTCGTCCGTCGGGGTGACGACCTTGAGCTTGAAGTCGACGGTGAAGTCCTCCTCCGGCTCGAGCCGGCGGATCATGTCGGCGAACCGGACGTACGAGTCCGTGGCCTCCTCGGCGGGCCCCGAGATGATCAGCGGCGTGCGCGCCTCGTCGATCAGGATGTTGTCCACCTCGTCGACGATCGCGAAGTAGAGGTCGCGCTGCACGCGCTGCGCGAGGTCCCAGACCATGTTGTCGCGCAGGTAGTCGAAGCCGAACTCGTTGTTCGTGCCGTACATGATGTCGGCGGCGTACGCCTCGCGGCGGTGGACGGGGCGCAGGTGCTGGTAGCGATCGTCCGCGGCCTGGAAGTCCGGGTCGTAGACGAACGACGACATCTCAGGGTTGTGGCCCATGTTCTGGATGACGCCGGCGGTCATGCCCAGCGCGTCGTAGATCGGCCCCATCCACTGCACGCCGATCTTGGAGAGGTAGTCGTTCGGGGTGACCAGGTGGACGCCGCGGCCGGTGAGCGCGTTCAGGTACAGCGGCAGCGTCCCGACCAGCGTCTTGCCCTCGCCCGTGCGCATCTCCGCCACGCCGCCCTCGTGCAGCACGGTGCCGCCGATGATCTGGACGTCGAAATGCCGCATGCCCAGGGTGCGCTTGGACGCCTCGCGGACGGCCGCGAACGCCTCGGGCAGAAGCTCGTCCAGGTCCTCGCCGTCTTCCAGGCGGGCACGGAACTCGGCGGTCTTTTCCCGCAGCGCCTCGTCCGTGAGCTGCTCGAAGTCTTTCTCGAGCGCGTTGACCTCTCGGACGATCGGCTGGATCCGCTTGACCGTCTTGGCGTTCGGGTCGCCGACGATCTTGGTGACGAGGGAGTTGATCATGTCCGGTCTCGCTTTCGCCGGCCGTCGGCCGTCGGCCGCCGCGAAGGGCGGTCGGTGGCGGCTTCGGGCGCGGACAGGGATGTGCGCGGCGTGCGGGCGGGGCGTGCGGGCGGGGCGATACGGGCGCGCCGGTATGGGGTGGGGTTGTGGGTTCGCGGTATCTGCGTCCTCCGCCGGCTCGGCGGGGGCCGGTCGATTATAGCGCC
>JBDTSC010000155.1:0-8757 GCA_039931375.1 Ardenticatenales bacterium | reverse complement strand
CGCCCTACAGTAATCTCCATCGTCCACTTGTCTCACCCGGCTTGACACCTTCCGCAATGAATCCGCTGCACCCATCGATTCCCTCCGGACAGCGGGAACCTCGCGGGCGGCCTGCTGGCACCCGGACGACTCCCCAGTTCCACACCCTTTGTCTCTGGGAGACTTCCATGAACAAAACGCACACTGTATCCCTCCGCCGCGCGATCGCTTGGCTGTCGCTCCTGGGTGCCCTAGCCGTCGCTCTCGGCATGGTGGGACACAACTTCACTCCTCCAAGTGTGAGCGCCTCGACGAACGCCGTCACACAGGCCGGAATGCCGGTCATGCTGCCGTGCCAGTGCGGCCAGGCGCCGGGCGGCGAGGGAGTCGAGACGTACAACCTCAAGGTCCACGTCTCGCCGCGCGACGTTGCCGGCACCGAGACGCTGATGTGGCACTACCCGGCCAACCCCAGCGTCGGTGCCTACCTAGCCGGGGACGTCTATGTGACGTACGGGCTGGGCGGCAACAGCACGGGAGCCTGCATGAACCCGAACAATCTCATCACGTACCACTTCTGGCTTCAGCCGAACGGCACGATCTTCCCCGCATCACCGGGCGCGAACTACTCCGCCGCGACCGTCTTCTCTTCCTACGCCGCGGCGAATTCCAGCCAGGCGGTCGGCGGGAAGTGCGCACTCGGCGCCGACGGCACACCAGGACAGCCCCCGGCGCTGCCAAGCCAGCCAGGGTGCTTTTCCGAAACGACGTGGAATCTGGGCATCAAGTCGAAACTGTCTGCTGGTGGCAACGCGGCCTACTACTTCAAAGAGGCCCAGTTCAAGGGCGGCAACCGTTGGCCATGGACGAACGGCCCAGAATACGTCAAGGCGAACACGTTCGATCCCGCGCACTGCCCGAGCGCGGACGGTTGCGCGTGGGCGATGAACAACGAGCTGAACATCCCGCAGGTCTATCACTACAACGACTTTACTCGGACGGGCATCGGCCCGTGCCAATCGCTGTTGGACACGTGCTACACGCTCCCGTTCGACAAGGTGCCGGGCTCGTGCGCCACGCCGACGCCGTGCCCGGAAGAGTGTCCGAACGGCGGCACGTTCGAACTTGTCAGCCGCTTCCTGCCCCAGACGACGGACACGCCGGTCGGACCGCTCATGTGGGCCGCTGTGCCCGGCAAGTCCGATGTCCCTGCGACCTACACCGCCACGTATCGTGACAGTTGCACGGGGGCGGTGTTGACGTTTGACTTCAGCGTCTTCGTCAACGGGACCTCCGGCCCGGCCGGACCCGTGCGCCTAAAGCCAGGCAGCAGCAATCGTAGTGCCACCCGAACAAAAGTTCGGTGCGCGGATACCGACTCGAGCGGCCTCCCGCCGATCACCGGTCAGCCCTGCTTTGCCGAGGCGCTGCACACGCTGCAGATCGACTCCGTTTGGACGGTCGGTGCGGTGTCGTACGCCTTCGACGGCATCACGGCCACTTTCGCGCCGCAAGCGGCGCAGCTGCCGCCCGTGTACAAGTACCGCGCCGACTGCCAAATGGACGCCGTCCGAATCGCATTGAACGGCCCCGGGTTGGGTACCGTTCCGGTGTCGCTGCTCGGCGAGGCCGACAGCGCGGTCGACGGCAACGGCGTTCGCTGGTATCGACGCTACCGGCACACACTGCAGCAGCCACAGCAGACGATCACGCTCACGAAGGCGTCGTTCGGCAGCGACGACTGTTCGGGCAGCGCGAGCGTCTGCTTCGACGTCCAGTTCCTGGAGCACGAGCGCCGACCGCTGATCCTGGACCCGGACATCAAGTACGAGCAGGACGATGCCGTGCTGCGCTGCTCGCCGCCGTTCCAGCTGGGCGACTGGACCCACCTCACGTCGCACGACAACGTCATGTTCCGGTCGGCCGCCGGCAGCCCGAACGGTTGGGCGCTGACCTTGACGGGCCACTGGGGCGGCACGACGTCGGCCTGCACGATCGATCCGGTCAACGGCAAGTGCAACACGCCGAGCGATGCGATGTTCGTGTCCGCCCCCGATGCCGAGGACGATACGACATGCGGCGCCGTCGGTTGGTTCAGCGAGTACTTCGTCCACGCCTGGTACCGCACGTTCCAGGGCGGCGTCCCGCTGAGCCAGACGGACGTCGGTGTTGACATGGCGGCGACCGACGTCAACCTCGATTACCAGTCGGCGCGTTCGGATACGACCCAGATTCCGCCCACGACGGTCTGCCCTCCGGTGACCACGATCACCCATTGCGACACGGGGCCATGGTCGACGGCGTACGGTGGGCCGGTGCCGGAGGACTCGTTCCTGCACGTCTGGTTCTACGACCAGAGCGTCAAGGTCGAGGATACCTGCCCGGTCAGCGCGCCGGACTTGAGCTGCAACTCGACGTCGATGGCGACGAACATCGAGGTCAAGTTCATCCGCGACGGGCAGTGGCAGGCGCCGCCGGGTTGCGACACGACGTTTGCGACGATCCAGGATGCCGTCGACTACGTCGCCGGACATGCGGACTACGGCGCGTCGCCGGCCGGCGTCGTCTACTTGGGTCCTCAGACGTACAACGAGTCCGTGTCGATCACGCAGCACTTGGTGTCTGGGTCCTGGCCGCCCGTCGAGTCGGACAACGCTCGCATCTGGCTGGTCGGTCATGGACCGGCCAGCACGATCATCTCTTCGCCGGCTGGCCCCGCGGTCTTCGTCGGCGCGACGGACGGCGTCGGGATCGTCAATCTTGGGGTCAGCGGACCGGTGGAAGGGGTAGAGGTAAGCGGCTCCTTCCGAGATGGTACCTTCTGCCACATCCGGGCGTCTGGCGGCACCTACGGCTTCAACCTCGACGGCACTACGTCGAGTGTGGCGGATGATCTCGCGTCGATCGGTCCGTCAATCGACGGGCTCTGGCTTAAGGGCGGCGACGACAACACGTTCACGAACGTGCTCGTCGAGAATCCGGGTCAGCGTGGACTGCTCCTCGAAGAAGACCAGGGTTTCAACGGCTGCAACGGCAACCATCTGACGAACTTCGTCGTCACCGGCGCTGGCGAGAACGGCGGCATCATCGTCGGCAGCAACAATACGCTGCAGGGCTCGACGTTTGAGGCGTCCGCCGCCAGCGGACTGCTGCTCTTTAGGAGCAACAACCAGATCGTCGGCAACACGTTCGCGGACAACACGTACCACGGATTGTTCGTCAGCAACGAGCCGGTTGGCGGCAACTCGCAAGCCAACACGATCGCCGAAAACACGTTCCGCTGCAACGGACAGCCGGCGCTGAAGCTGGACCCCGGCACGACGGGCAACGTCGAGTCCAGCAGCACCGTTCGCCACAGCCCTCGCGCGAGCTGGGTGCTTGATCAGGGAACCGGCAACACGATCAACACCGTGCTTTCCGCCGTGCTCGATTGCGGAGCGCCGTGATCCATCGGCCTGCATCGTCCTAATTTCCGAGCGCCCCGCAGTCAGCTGCGGGGCGCTCGGCGTTGGTGCGCGTGCGGCGTGCTGCGAGTCGTGTGCTCAGCGGCGGCTCAGAATTTGCGCCGCACGCCGCAGTTCTTGCGGGGTGAAGTACCAGTCGATCTCCATGGTGCTCATGGGCCCCGCGGATGGGTCGCCGACGGCGGCCGTGTCGGTAAGCCGTTGCACGAGGCGAGCGAGCGGAATCACTCCGTCCCCCACCGCCAAATGATCCCGCACCCCCACCACATCGTGCCAGTGCACCCCCACCCACCGCCCGCCTCGTTCCGCCCGTCCCCTGCCAGCGCCCGGCGGCGCCGCCACCGCCGCGACCGCCTCGAACCACCCCTCGAACGACGCCGTCCCGACGTTGACCTGCGCGCCGACGTGCCCGGTGTCCAGCCAGGCGCCGATCAGCGCGTCCGGCCCGACCACCGCCCCTGGCACCGTGGCCTCGACGCCGTCGAGCAGCGCGGTCATCCCTCGCGCCGTCGGCAGCTCCCACGCGTGGTAGCCGGTCTCGATGCCCAGCGCGACGCCGGCCGAGCGCAGATCGCCGACGACGTCCGAGAGCACCTCGACCGCGCGCGCGATCGCCGCGGGCTCGACCTGGTCCAGCCGCGCGCGCAGCTCGCCGAGAGCCTCTGCGTAGCGGGGACGATCCGTCTGGCCGGCTTGGTAGCGGCTGTGCAGCTCGAACCAGAGCTTGCGCACCGCCTCGTCGTGGGCCGTGCCAAGGTGAGCACACACCGCGGCAGCGCCCAGACGCTTGGCCGTGCCGATCGTCCGTCGCAGCGCGTCCCGCCAGCGCGCCCGCGCCGCCGGGTCCGGTGCGGTCGCGTCCTCGCCGGGGCGCAGCGCGAGCGGGCCGTCGTTGGGGCAGGGGTGGTGGACGGAGGCGATGACGACGTCGGGCGGAATCGTCGCCAGGGCCGCCGCCGAGTGGGTGTGGCTCAGCTCGAAGCGCTCGAAGCCGATGGCGCGGCCGGCCTGGAAGAACGGGCGCAGATCGTCGGGGTCGGGGAAGCGCTGGGCCCACATCGAGGACAGGGCGATCGGCCCGAACGTCGTGCTCATGCCGCGTCGCCGCCAGCCCCACGGCGCACCGGAACGCCTACAGCCGCCACAGCCCAATCCCGCCGACCACGAGACACCACACGGCAAACCCGTACAACGGTGCCCGCCGCACGATGCGCAGCAACCCCTCGATCGCCGCGAGCCCGACGACGAACGCCGCCACGCTCCCGATGAGCAGGATCGCGGTTGGCTCGATGCCGATGCGCGCCGCCGGGTGTCCCATTACGTCCACGGCCTGCACCAGCCCCGCCGCCACGATGATCGGCGCCGCCATCAGGAAGCTGAACCGCGCCGCCGTCTCGCGCTTCACCCCGACGGCCAGCCCGGTGCCGATCGTCGAGCCAGAGCGCGAAATGCCCGGCAGGATCGCGACGATCTGCGCAGCGCCGATCGTCAGCGCGTGCCGCACGCCGACGGCGTGCTCGTCGTCGATCGGGGCGGCGCGGCGGGCGCGGGCGATCTGTTCGGCGGCGACGAGGATGACGGCGTTCACGATGAGCAGCATCGCCACCATGCGCGGCGCGCTGAACTGGGCTTCGAACCAGTCCTTGAACAGCACGCCGGCGATGCCCGCCGGCACGTTGGCCAGCAGGATCGTGCACAGCAGCGCACCTTCAGTGTCGCGCCACGGGGCGCCGCGGCGCAGGCCGCGCCAGCCGCCGGCGATCAGGCGGATCCAGTCGCGGCGGAAGTAGAGGAGCACGGCCAGCGCCGTGGCGATGTGCACGGCCACGTCGTACGTCAGGCTGGCGCGCGGCCAGCCCAGTAGTGCCGGCACGACCACGAGGTGGCCGCTGCTCGAGACGGGGAGGAACTCGGTGGCGCCTTGGAGGGCGCCGACGAACAGGGATTGCCAGACGTTGAGCGACATCAGGGGTTCAGGAGCCTCTCGGGAATGGCACGTGGGCGACGTGTCGGATTCGGTATCACGCCCTCTCGAACGGATCGACCAGCCGCCGGTACTCCTGCAACGCGTACCGATCCGTCATCCCCGCCAGGTAGTCGCAGATCACTCGATAGCTCTCGGGCGCCAGCGGACCGCCGGCCCGCACGTCGGGCTGCAGCGCGACCAGCCGCGCGCCGGTCGACGCCGGCAGCTGGCGGTAGTCGTGTTCGAAGGCCTCGAACATCGTCTCCAGGACGCGCACGGCCTTGTGGAACATCCGCACGACGCGCCAGTGGCGGTACAGCTTGGCGTAGAGGAAGTCCTTCAGCTCGCGCTGCATGGAGAGCATCTCGTCGGACAGCGTCATCAGCGGCTCGCTGGCCCGCCGCACGTCGTCCGCGCTGCGCGGGTCGTGGCGGGCGATCCGCTCGGCGCTGGCGGTCACGACGTCCGTGATCAGCGCGTCCACGACGCGCCGGATGATCCGGTGCCGCCGCAGCTCCGCGTCGTCGTCGTCGATGCCGTGGGACACGAGCTGCCAGAAGGCCAGGCGCCTGAGCTCCGGCATGTCCATGTCGATCATGCCGCTGCGCAGCCCATCGTCCAGGTCGTGCGCGCTGTAGGTCAGCTCGTCCGCGAAGTTCACGATCTGCCCCTCAAGGCTTGATCGCCACGCCGGCTCGTACGGCTGCATCCACTCGAGGTCCACCGCGTCGTACTCGGTCGCGTGCTTGACGATGCCCTCGCGCGCCTCCCATGTCAGGTTGAGACCGTCGAAATCCGGCCAGCGCTTTTCTAGTTTTTCGACGACCCGCAAGCTTTGCAGCGTGTGGTTGAAGCCCTTGCCCTTGTTTGCCTCGTCGTTCGGGTCCAGCCCGAGGCGCATCATCATCAGCCGGTCGAGCGTCACCTCGCCCGAGTGCCCGAACGGGCTGTGCCCGAGGTCGTGCGCCAGCGTCACCGCCTCCGCAAGCTCCTCGTTCGCCCGCAGCGCGCGGGCGATGGTACGCGCGATCTGCGCCGCCTCGCCGGTGTGCGTGAGCCGCGTGCGGTAGTAGTCGCCCTCGTAGTTCACGAAGACCTGCGTCTTGTACTGCAGCCGCCGGAACGCCGTCGTGTGGACGATCCGGTCGCGGTCCTTCTGGAACTCGGAGCGGTACGGGTGCGCATCGCTCGGATACAGCCGCCCGCGGCTCGTCGCCGACCGCTCGGCGTACGGCGCCAGCACGGCGGCCTCCTCGCGGTCGATGTCGGCGCGCGTGCGCATCAGGCGGCGGGCGGCGTCGGAGGGGTCGGGCATGGCGCGGGCTCCTGGCGGGGAGGGCGGGGGAGGTTCGTCGACGGGGAGAGGATATCGAGGGGAGAGCGGCGTCGCAAACGCGCACGGGTCGCCTCGGCGCCCGCAACGTGATATGCATTGTGGCGATACGCGTGGCGTGGGGTGCAGCGCTGGCCGGTCGGCTGGCCCTCACCCCCCGACCCCCGCCCCCACGTTTTGGGGAGGGGGAGCAGGGCGAACGCATTCTGGCGCAGCCCGCGAACGCCCGGAGGCTGAAGCCTCGGGCTCTACCTAGGGAAGGAGTCCGCGATGCGGACTGACATCAAACTGGGCAGCCGAACCCTGTCAGTCTGCATAGCAGACTCCTTCTCTAGGAATAGCCCGAGACTTCAGTCTCCGGGCGATGGCGGGCTCCGCAATGTTCGCCCTGCACCCCCTCCCACAAACTTGGGGAAAGGGGGTCGGGGCGTGAGGGCCTCCCTCGCCATCGCCTGCACCCTGGCCCTCCTCGCCCTGCTCGCCGTCCCGCGCCACGCCGCCGCGCAGTCGCCGACCCCTACCCGTACCCCTTCCCCTACCCGCACGCCCTTCCCCTTCGACCCCTACCGCCGCGCCGGCGCTGAGATCCTCCTGCCCGTCCTCAACTACCAGGGGCCCGACGAGGTCTGCGAGAGCTGGATCGATGTGCAGAACGTGGGCGCCGATGACTGCGGCGTCTCGCTGATCACGTGGGGCGAACCCGGCTTCTGCCCGCCGCAGGGGGCCGGACCGTTGAAGATCGAGTGCAGCGGCCTCATCCGTCCCGGCGCGTCGTGGACGTTTTCCGGCGCCCAGATCCCGGCGGGCTCCCGCAATGGCCAGCTGCTGCGGTTCAGCGAGGCGACGGTCGTGACGGCCGAGGACAGCCTCGCGATCTGCGACACCTATGCTGACTTCCTATGCGAGTTGCTGTTCTATGGCCTCGTCTGCGAGTGTGACGCCTTCACGCCGTTCTATCGCGCCTATCGGACCGGGATCATGCAGCCCGGGGTCGGTTGGGACGATATGGACATGCGCCCCGCCGCCGGCGCCGGCGGCCTCGCCGCCACCGTTACCCGCCGCTGCCCCGGCTCGTCGACGCCCGGCCGGAGCGTGACCGCGACCTACAACGGCCTCGCTCGAAACCGTCTCGGCGCCATCGACCCCGTCCAAGGCGGCTACGTCGTCTACGCCCCCGACGCCCACGTCGTCACGGGCGGGGACGGTTCGCCGGGCGTGGCGGGCGGGACGACGTTTCTGTACGTCCAGAACGCGGCCCTGCAATGCGCGAGCGTCGATGTCTGGTTCGCGCCGCGCGATGGCTGCGGGCGCTCGCGGCTGTGCGCGGGGGCGATGAGCCTCGCCCCGCTCGAGACGCTCCACATCGACTCCGCGGACTGCGGCCCGCCAAACGGAGAAGGGGCGATGTGGGTCCGCTCGACGCAGCCGGTCGCGGTCGTGGCCGAGCGCGTCGTCGCGGACACGCTGCGCACGTACGAGGGCATGCCCTCGACGCTCGAGACGGGACCGCCTGCCGCGCTGCCGGCGCCGCGGTCGATCGGCGCGGCGCTGTTCGCGCCGTACGCGGTGAACGGCGCGGGCGGCGTGCACACGTCCGTCGTCGTCCAGAACGTGCGCTCGGACGCGGCGGTGCGGGTGCGCCTGTCCGTCATCGACCCGAACGGCCAGCCGCGCGTCGCCATGGACGACTGGTTGTGCGCGCGGGGCAGCGCCGCCTACGACCTCGCGGCGCTTGGCGCGGTGCCGGAGGGGTGGCGTGGAACCGTGCGGGTGGCGGTGGTCGGCGGCGCCGCCGGGGTCGGCGAGGCGGTGCTGGCGGGCGTGGCGCGGCTCAGCGGGGCGGGCGGGGACGAACAGTCGTACGGCCTGATGCCCGGTGCCGACGGGCTGGCGAAGGCGGATGGGGCCGAGGGCCGCTGGGCGCTCGACTCCGGGTCCGGCCTGGTCGCCCTGCCCGTCCTCGGACGCGACGACGCGGCGGGGCGCGTGCGCATCGTCGTCGCGAACGGCGCCGC
>JBDTSC010000154.1:0-8804 GCA_039931375.1 Ardenticatenales bacterium | reverse complement strand
CAACGAGGGTGGTACCGCGGACACGACGTCCGTCCCTTGCCGGGGGCGGGCGTTTTTCGTTGCCGTGAGACGGCATCGGCGTGCGGGCAGCAGGCATAGGAGGACGCGATGGACACGAAGACGATCGAGGCGCTGCGGGCAGAAGCGGAGGCGGCGCTCGCGACAGCGTCGGCGTCGGCGGCGGACGACGCGGGCGCGCTCGAGGCATGGAAGGGTACTTGGCTCGGCAAGAGCGGCCGGATCACATCGCTCCTGCGCTCGGTCGGCTCGCTGAGCCCCGCGGAACGCCCGGCCTTTGGTGCGGCGGTGAACGCCACCAGCCGCACGCTCGAAGCGGCCTACGAGGCGGCCGCGAACGCGCGCGCCGGCGCGGACATGACCGCCTCGCTGGCGCGCGAGGCGATCGACGTGACGCTGCCCGGCACGCCGCCGCCGCGCGGGCGGCTGCACCCGAGCACGATCATCCTGCGCCGGATGTGCTCGATCTTCGCCGAGATGGGCTTCCAGGTCTTCCTCAGCCGCGAGATCGAGCTGGACGAAGTGAACTTCACGCTCCTCAACCACCCGCCGCACCATCCGGCGCGCGACGCGCAGGACACGTTCTACGTGGCGGGCACGAACGAGCAGGTGCTGCTGCGCACGCACACGTCGCCCGGGCAGATCCACGCGATGCGGTCCTACGCGCCGGACCCGGTGCGGATCGTCCTGCCCGGGATGGTGTACCGCAACGAGAAGATCACGCCGCGCAGCGAGATCCAGTTCACGCAGGTCGAGGGCCTGGCGATCGGGCCGCACGTGTCGATGGCGAACCTGCGCGGGACGATCGACGGCTTCGTACGGCGCTACTACGGCCCGGAGCGGCGGACGCGCTTTCGCGCGAGCTACTTCCCGTTCACCGAACCGTCCGCGGAGGTCGACGTCAGCTGCGGCCTGTGCGACGGCGCGGGCTGCCGGCTGTGCAAGGGCGCGGGCTGGCTGGAGATCCTGGGCTGCGGGATGGTCCACCCGACCGTGCTGGCCAACGGCGGCTACGACCCGGCGCGCGTCAGCGGTTTCGCGTTCGGCCTCGGGCCGATGCGCACGCAGATGAGCGCCCACGGGATCGACGACATCCGGCACTACTGGGGGAACGACCTGCGGTTCCTCGAGCAGTTCGTCTAAGGGGTTGCGCGATGAAGCTTGTCTGGTCATGGCTCGCCGAACACGTCGACTTGAGCGACGTCACGCCCGAACACGTCGCCGAGCGGCTCACGGTGGCGGGTCTCGAGGTCGACAAGGTCGAGCCCATCGGCGACTGGTGGGATCGCGAGCGGCTCGTCGTTGGCAACGTGCTGCGCGTGCTGCCGCACCCCGACGCGGAACGCCTCGTGCTGGCGGACGTCGACTGGGGCGCGGGGGCGCCGCATCGCGTCGTGACGGGAGCGCCGAACCTGCTGGCGTATCGCGAAACGGGCGATCTGGATCGCCCCATGAAGGTGGTCTTCGCGCGCGAGGGCGTCGAGTTGTTCGACGGGCACGCCGAGGGCTGGGTGAAGACCCGGCTCAAGGGGCGGCCGGTGCGCGGCGTGATGTCGGACGCGATGGTCTGCTCCGAGAAGGAGATCGGGCTGTCCGAGGACCACGACGGCATCCTGATCCTGGACGACGACGCGCCCGTCGGCGCGCCCCTGGCTGACGTGCTGGGCGACGCGGTCCTCACCCTCGAGCTGACCGCCAACTACGCCCACGCCAGCAACATCGTCGGCATGGCCCGCGAGGTGGCGGCGCTGCTCGATCGCCCGTTCGCGCCGCCCGAGTGGGCGCTGCGGGACGATGACGCCCTCGTCGATGCGGGCCTGCCGGCCGCCAACGCGTGGTGCCGCGTCGTGATCGACGACGCGGAGGCGTGCCCGCGGTACAGCGCGCGGATCATCGCGGGCGTCGACGCGACGCGGCCAAGCCCGGCGTGGCTGCAGCGGCGGCTGCGCCTGTCGGGCATGCGGCCGATCAACGCCGTCGTCGACGCGACGAACTACGCGATGTTGTTGTGGGGCGAGCCGCTGCACGCGTTCGACTACGATCGGCTGGTCGAACGGGCCGCGGCGGCGGGTTCGTCGTCGTCGGGCGGCGCGTCGACCGGCGCCGCCGCAGCCGGTGCTCCGACCGGCGTCGGCACGTCGAGCACCGCGCGCGCCGTGCCGACGATCACGGTCCGGCGCAGCGTCGCGGGCGAACGGATGACGACGTTGGACGGCATCGACCGCGCGCTCGACGTCGGGACGATCCTGATCACGGACGCCGCCGGCCCGATCGCGATCGCCGGCGTGATGGGCGGCTCCGAGACGGAGGTGACGGACGCGACGACGACGATCCTGCTGGAGGCCGCGACGTTCCACTTCCCGTCGATCCGCCGCGCCAGCCGCGACCTGAAGCTGCCCAGCGAGTCCAGCTGGCGCTTCTCGCGCGACGTGCCGCCCGCGTTGATCGACCCGGGCGGCGCCGTCGGCAGCCGCCTGCTGGCCGAGCACGCCGGCGGCCGCGTCGCGCCCGGCATCGTCGACGTCTACCCGCGGCCGCGCCCGGCGGTCGAGGTCGTGCTGCCGCTGGCCGAGATCGACCGCCTGCTCGGGGTCGAGATTCCGCCGGGGGACATCATCGCGATCCTGGAACGCCTCGGCTTCACGGCCGTCGTCGACGGCGACACGCTGGCCGCCACCGTCCCGCCGCACCGCGTGGACGTGGGCCTGCCGGCGGACATCGTCGAGGAGGTAGTGCGCGTCTGGGGCCTCGACCGCCTGCCGAGCGTTCCGCTGGCCGATGCGCTGCCCGACCAGCGCGAGAACCGCGAACAGTGGTTGGAGGAGGCGACGCGGGATGCGTGCGTCGTGGCGGGGCTGCAGGAGATCGTCAGCTACCGGATGACGTCCGTGGGGCACGAGGCGACGACGATGGCGGGTGGCGGTGGCGCCGAAGTCGACGTGCGGCCGGTAGGCGCCGCCCCGGGCACGGTCAGCGTGCCGAGTGCCGCGGCCGCCCCGGGCCACGTCGACGACGCGGCCGCGGCCGGCGCGCTGCCGGAGGCGGCCTACGTCGGCATCGCGAACGCGATCAGCCCGGAGCGGAGCGTCATGCGGCAGAGCATGCTCACCGGCTTGCTGGACGCCGCGGCGGCGAACCTGCGCTTCACGGACCGCGTCGCGTTGTTCGAGGTGGGGTCGACGTACCGATGGCGGCCCGGGACGAAGTCCTCCCCGACGACGCTCCCCGACGAGCCGCGGCACGTCGCGCTCCTCGTCGCCGGCCCACGCCGCGCCGCGGATTGGCGCGGCGGCGAAACGCCGGCGATGGACTTCTACGACGCGAAGGGGATCGTCGAGTCTGTACTGGACGCGCTCGGCGTTGGCACTAGCGGCGCTGGCGTCGGCCTCGGCGCCGGCGCGCTGCGCTTCGAGCCGGGCCGCCACGCATCGCTCCACCCCGGCCGCACCGCCGTCGTGTCGGCCGTCGGCGCGGATGGCGCAGTGCGGCCGCTCGGCCACGTCGGCGAGCTGCACCCGGTGGTGCGCGAGCGCTGGGATCTGCCGGACGTGCGCGTCGCGGTCGCCGACCTCGATCTGGACGCCATCGACGCGCTGGCCGGCGCGATCCGGCCCGTCGCGCCGTTCAGCCCGTTCCCGCCCGTCGAACGCGACCTGGCCGTCCTCGTCGACGAGGCGACGCCGGTCGCGGACGTCGAGGCGGCGGTGCGCGCTTCAGGCGGCAAGCTGCTGATGGGGGTGCGTCTGTTCGACGTCTACCGTGGGCCGCAGGTGGGAGAGGGCCGCAAGAGCCTGGCGTTCCGGCTGCGGTTCCAGTCGATGGACAAGACGCTGGAGGGGACCAGCGTGGACAAGGTGCGGGAGCGGATCGTGCGGGAGCTGGCGAAGGCGGTGGGGGGGGAGGTCAGGGGGTAAGCTCAAGCCGCCCAATTGCGTATGGGTTGGCGGTTTCATTGATCGACGGGAGGGGTGCCCCTACAAGGGCATCACGTGGTTGGAATGCGGTGCGTTGGCGCAACTTGCGCCAACTGGATCGCGTAGCGCTCGGCGGAATCCAGAAACGTCGCCACACGCTCAAACCCCCCGCTCGCCAAAATGCGGTCGACCCGGGCCGCGTCGTACTTCGCGCTCGTCTCGATGTGGATCCGCTCGCCGTCGACGAAGGCTATGTCGCGCCCAAGCTCGCCGATCGTGACGTGCTGCGGCCCTTGGGCCACGAGGAAGATCTCGATGTTCGCCGCCGCCGCGTCCCATTCGGCGACGTGGCGGAACGCGTCCAAGCGGAACGTGCACCCGTACTCGCGGTTCAGCCGCGCCAGGAGGTTGAGCGAGAACGCGGCGGTGACGCCCTGGGCGTCGTCATAGGCCGCGTGCAGGACGCGCGGGTCCTTCTTGAGGTCCGTGCCGAGCACGAGGCGCGCGTCATCGCGCAGCCATGGCCGCATCGCCGCGAGGAGCGCGCCGGCTTTGGGGTCCGGATCGTTGCCGATCGAGCTGCCCAGGAAGAGCAGCACCTGGCGCTCCGTCAGCGCGGCGATGGCGGGGCCGGCATCGCCGTGCGTCCCGGCGAAGGTCCGCACCTCGAGGCCCGTGAACGTGCCCCGGAGCCGCGACGCCGCCGCCGCCAGCGGCGCGGGCGCGATGTCGCAGGCGAGGTACACGCACTTCGATTGCCGGCGCAGCGCCGCGGCGATCAACAGCTCGGTGCGGGTGGCGGTACCGGCGCCGATCTCGGCCAGCGCGAGCGCGACGCCGGGTTCCGCCGCCTGGGCCAGGATGGCGTCCGCTTGGTGCGCCAGGATGTCGGTCTCCGCGCGCGGCAGGTAGTATTCGGGCAGCGCCGTGATCCGCTCGTACAGCGCGCAGCCCGCATCGTCGTAGAGCAGCCACGACGGGAGGGACTTGTGCGGCGCGAACAGCCCCGCGAGCGCGTCGGCCGGGCCGTCCCCATCGACCTGCGCCGTGTCCCCGGCCTCAGCCATCATGCCCTCCAGGTCGCGGGGCGCCGTACATGCCGCTCAAACGTCCCGCGCCAGGCGGGCGCCGGACATCTGGAACCGCGTCTCCGGTGGCCAGAAGTTGCGGTAGCTCGCGCGGACGTGGCCGCGGGGCGTCAAGCACGAACCGCCCCGCAGGACGTTCTGTTGTGCCATGAACTTGCCGTTGTACTCGCCCAGCGCGCCGGCGGCGATGCGGTAGCCCGGATAGGGTTCGTAGCCCGACCGCGTCCACTCCCAGACGTCGCCGAACAGCTGCCCCAGACCCTCGGATGCCACGGGCAACGGCACAAGCACGCCGTCGTCCGCCCAACGGCCCGCCGCCAGCGCGTCGACGGACGCCGCCGCGTGCTCCCACTCCGCCTCCGTCGGCAGCCGGCCGCCCAGGAAGCGGGCGACGGCCTCCGCCTCCCAGAAGCTCAGGTGGCTCGCCGGGGTGTCGTCCGACGGGGCGTACCATCCGCGCAGCGTGAACACGCGATAGCCGTCGCCATCGCACGTCGCATACAGCGGCGCCTCCCACCCCATCGCGCGCGCCGTCGCGTACCCCTCCGCGAGCCACAACGTGGGCGTGTGGTAGCCGCCCTCGGCGATGAACGCCTTGACCTCACCGACGGTGACCGGCCGCGACGCCAGCGCGAACGGCTCGAGGAACACGCGGTGGCGCGGCCGCTCGTTGTCGAACGCGAACCCGCTGGGGGGCGCGCCGATCTCGACAAGCCCGCCGTCGAACGCAAGGAAGCGGCACGGAGGCGAGGCCGTCGTCCGCGCCACCGCACCGGTGCGGTACACCGGATGCAGCGGCTGCTCGGAGAAGGCGTGCAGGATATCCGTGAGGATGAGCTCCTGGTGCTGCTCCTCATGGTTCAGCCCGAGTTCGATGATCTGTGCCAGCGACTCGGCGCGCTCGCCGTCGCCATCGTCGCCGACCCGGTCGATCAGCGCCAACACGCCCTCATCGACCGCCCGCCGGTAGTCGCCGACCTCGCGCGCGCTCGGCCGCGACACCAGCCCTCGCTTGGCGCGCGGCACGCGCTCGCCGATCGTGTCGTAATAGGAGTTGAACAGGAACGCGTACCGCTCGTCGATCGGCGCGATGCCGGCAGGCCCGAGGACGAACGACTCGAAGAACCACGCGGTGTGCGCGCGGTGCCACTTCACGGGGCTCGTCTGCGGCATCGACTGCAGCACCTGATCCTCGTCGGACAGCCCGGTGGCCAGCGCCTCGGTGGCCGCGCGGGTCGCGACGTAGCGTTCGGCCAGCGCGGTCAGCTTCGCTCGATCGTTCATGACGTTTCCTGCCGGCCGGCCTCGTACCGCGGGTACGGGTGAAATTGCGCGATCGCTATGCCGCCTTCCCCGACGGCCGCGGCGACGCGGGCGAGATCGTCTGGCGAGACTTCGGCGAAGAGAGGGATGGGGGTGAGGGCGGCGCGTGGGAACATGGGCGTATGGTACCAGCCTCGCGCAAAAGCCCAAGGACAGCCACAGGGCGAACGCATTCTACCGCCGCCAGGGGCCGAGGGCAGGGGCCGAGGCAAGGGGCCGAGGCAAGGGGCTCGTTCATGACAAAGCCCGCACAAGTGCGGGCTCGGCACAGGCTCGCCTCTGTGCACGGGCAGTGCGAGGTGCCAGCCCCGTAGGGGCTTTGTCATGAACGAGCCTGACCGTTCACGGTCAGGCGTCGCCGCGCCGGCCCGGCAGCGTGGTTCAACCGCGGCAATCCAGAATGCGTGCGCCCTGGGAGCGTCCGGCATGTTTGGTACGGTAGTGCGGGGCGGAGGAGGGGGCAAACGGGCGACGAGTCCTCTGTGCGCTCGCGGATTTCACGGCGTATAGCTTGAACTACATGTCGTGTACTCCGAGGTGTACGGCGTGTACCTCACGTTTCACGCCGTGTGTAGGCCGCGCCACGCCCAAGAGAGCCTCCGCCGCCTACACCTTGCGTACAGGTCCAGCGTACGTTGCCAGCTGCGCATCCGCCGTGAGCAGCGTGATTCCCTCGCCGAGCGCCTGGGCCAGCAGCAGGCGATCGAACGGATCCTTGTGCAGCGGGGGCAACCGGTCGATGTCCAACGCATGTTGGCTTGTGACGGGAAGCTCGGTGTAGCCGCCGTCGAGCAATCCTCGCCGGATCAGGCGAGGCTCGACGTGGAAGTTCTCCCGCGCCAGGGAGTTCTTGATCGCGATCTCCCAAATGCTGGCGGCGCTGAACAGCAGCTCGTTGCGCCGGTCGCTCAAGATCGCGTGCGCCGCCGCAGACAGTCGCTCGGGCTGGCTGGCTGCCCAAAGCAAGAGATGGGTGTCCAACAAGTACTTCACCCATCGCTCCCGAACAAGGCCGCGATCGCGGCTTCACCCATTCGGTCGAAGTCGTCCGGCACGTCGAACTCGCCCGCCATGAAGCCCAGCCGTTGCGGCTCAGCAGGCGCATCCAGCGCCGTGACCTTTACCAGCGGCTTGCCCGCCTTGGCGATGATGAACGCCTCGCCCTTGACAGCACGGTTGATCAGCTTGGAAAGCTGCGTCTTGGCTTCATGGATATTGACGGTGAGCACTTCGGCCTCCATGGACTAAGCTGGATGGACTAAGTCTATTGCTTGGTGTCTCATCCGTCAACCAAGATCCCGATGCGGATTGCCATGGCCGCCGCGCAACGAAGCGGGGCGACTCTCTCCCAGTGCCGCCCCGCCTCATCGCGTCCGACCTTATTCCGTTGTCGATCATCTATCCGTCACCGACCGCGCAGCGTGCTCGCCAGCACTTCACGCCGCCCTCCCCCGCGCCGGCACCGCCAGCTCAAACCGATCCCCCGGATGCTCCGCGTCCCACCGCGCCTTCAGCGCCGCGGCGTCCATGCCGACGCACTCCCGCCCGTCGATCCGCCCCAGGTAGTCGTCCAACGTCGCGAGGCTCCTGCGCAGTGTCCCGTCGAGCCGGACGACCGTGTGCATCGAGCCGTCCAGTCGGATCGCCGGTCTGAACGTGCCGATGCCCGGCAGTTGTACGGAGGCGCCGGAGCGAACGCCATGCCGTACTTCGCCAGAGAGGTCGGAAAGCACCATGCGGGCGATGCTCTCCGTCGCGAGGCTTCCTCGCGCGAGCCGTCCGGCCAGCTCGTCGAGGCCGATGCGGCGCGGTGGGGCGAGGCGGGGCCGGTAGGCGGTGACGGCTTGGATCAGCGTGGCCATGGTCCGATGCGCTCCTTGATGTTCGCGATTCCAATTCGTTGCCGCAGGGTCGTTGCCGAGCGGCGGACCAAGCGTACCGGGATTTCAAGGCGCCCGAACGCCCCGAACCCGCCGCGCGACCGCCGCGTACCCGTCGCTGGGTTGGCGATTACTCTGTAACGTTCATGCGCGCGACCGGCAAGGCGCCGGCACGAGGACGAGGACTCGTCGACGTGGACGCCTGCGTTGGGTTGAACGCGCGACAACAACCGGTAGTTCCTCGACGTCATGTGCGCACGTCATGGCTCCTCACCCGCTTGGCATCCTACAATCCCACTTGTCTACGGAGGTCGACGATGCAATCCATCTCGTTTCTCCCGCACGCCGCACGCAGGGAAGCGCGGCGCCGCATGACCGTGGGCAGCGTGCGTACCAGGCGCACCGCTGGCGAAACGCCGATTGCGCCGACCTGGCCCGGTTCCCCCGGGAGGTGGGACCCGGACGGCCCTTGACACGACTCGTGTTCGACGAGCTGTACGTCTACTTTGCGACGTTGCCAATCGATGAGGCGGGCGGCGGCGACGAAGCCTCGTGCAGCCGCGGCGTTCGCCCGCGACGCT
>JBDTSC010000153.1:0-8882 GCA_039931375.1 Ardenticatenales bacterium | reverse complement strand
AATCTGCGAAATCGCCACCTACAACCCAAACCGCCCCGCCGCCACCCCATACATCTGCTCCGCCATGTCCACCAGCCGCGCCGTGTCCAGCGGGTCGACGTCGTAGTCCGGCCGCGGGTCCGTCAGCTCGTTCAACAACCCGTCCGTGACCTCGACCATGCCGATCGCGCGCAGGAAGCGGATCATGCCGCCCTGGAGCTGCTTGCCGCGCCGCTGCATGTCGCGCAGCCAGCTGTCGTCGAACTCCACGAAGCCCATGCCGCGCAGGCGGACCAGCGTGCCCAGCAGCCCGCCCTTCGGCGGCACGCCCGCCACCCGCCCCGCGACGTCCAGGTAGCCGCGGCGGCTGCCCGGCGGCTGCGACTCATCCAGCACGAGGAGCCGTCCGATCGTCATGCGCACGAACGAACGGAACGCGGCCTCGTTCGACGCGCCGGGGATCGTCGGCTCGAACAGCAGCGCGAGGCCCGTCTCGCCGGTCGGATCGGGCAGCGGCGCGAAGACGCTGTACAACGGCACCGTGCTGACGGCCAGCTCCATCCCGCCGCCCGTGTACGCCTGCCACGGCTGACGGGCCAGCGTGATCCCGCGCAGGATGCCCAGCTCGCCGATCGCGTAGTCGCGCCGCTCGCCCGTCGCATCCAGGCAGCTGTACTGCACCTGGTCCTCCGCCACGCGGTCCCGCGTATCGGCAAAGTCGATCACCGGGCCGCAGATCAGGTAGGAGGCCGGCACGAGCCGCGCGAACGGCACCTTGCGGACATCGAGGCCCGTCGCCCGATAGTGATCGAGCGCCTGACGCGCCCCGTCCGACAAACCGTCGCGCCGTCCGGTCGCCGCCGGCAGATCGTCCTCCGACCAGCCCACGTACAGCACCCGCCCCCGCACCCCCTTGGCCGTGCTCATCACCGCCGCCGCCAACCGCTCGACGACGACCTCTGGCGCGGTTTCCGCCGCCACGGTGTCCGCCGCCGTGCCGTCGGTCGCGGCCGCCGAGGGGCCGGCGGGCACGGGGTCGTCGACGGCGGGCGGTTCGGGGGATGCCATGGGTGCGGGAAGGCTAGGCAGGCGGGCGAGGATTGTCAACGCTGGCCGAGCAAGTAGAGCCAATTAAGTGCCGCCGGCGGCTTGCCCTCACCCTATAATCCCTCCAATGCCCACCCACTCCCGTCGCCTCGCCGTCATCATGGTCGGCGACATCGTCGGCTTCACGGCGCACATGGCGATGGACGAGCGCAAGGCGCTGGCCTACGTCGGACGGATGCGCCGCATCGTCAAGCCGCTGGTCCATGCCTACGACGGGCAGTGGATCAAGGACATCGGCGACGGCTTCCTGGCCAGCTTCGACTCGGCCGTCGCGGCGGTCGAGGGCGCAGTGGCCATCCAGCACGCGCTGCGCGAGGACCCCGCGTTCCAGCTGCGCCTCGGCGTCCATCTGGGCGATGTCGTCTTCGAGGACTCGGACGTGCTCGGTGACGGCGTGAACGTCGCGGCGCGCCTCGAGATGTTGGCCGTGCCCGGCGGGATCTGCGCCTCGGGCCAGGTCGTCGATCTGCTGCGCAACCAGCCCGAGCTGCGATTCGCCCGCCTGGGCGTCACGAACCTGCCGCACTCCGTCGAGGCCTACGCCATCGCCACGAGCGACGGCCTCCTGCCCACGGCGGCCCAGGCGCTGGCCGGCCGCGACGTGGACGCCCGCACCAAGATCGACCTCCTCGACGCGGCCGTCCCGACCGAGCGCGAAGACCTGCGCCGCAGCCGGGCGCGCTGGCGCTTCGCCGCGGCGGTGCTCGGCGGCGCGATGCTGCTGAGCGCCGCGAACCGGCTGCGCACGGCCGTCCCGAGCGCAGTCGACCCGTTCGCGTCGGCCGCCGCCCCGGCGGTGCTCGTCGTGGACGTCGGCCACGCGCCGAGCGCCGCGGACCCCGCGGCGGCCGGCGTCCCAGCGCCCGTGCTGCGCCTGGCCGATCTGGCGGCGGCAGGCGACGACGACGTGCACTTGTCCGCCCGCTTCAACGAGCTCCTCAAGCGCACCCTCGCCCAGCGCGGCCGCGCGACGCTTCTGCCCGAGGCCGACGTTCGCGCGCTCATGCCCCGCCTTCGCCTGCCCGCCGACGCGGCGATCTCCCCCGCCGTCGCCAACGAAGCCGCCCGGCGCGAGCCCCGCATCCGCGCCGTACTGGTCGGCGACGTGCGCCAGGTCGGGCCGCGGTTCACGCTGTCCGTCGACCTGCTCGATCCCGCCACCGGCGCCGTCCTCCGCGCCTGGTCCGACGACGCGGACGACGCCGCCGCGCTGCTGCCGGCGATGCGGCGCGTCGCCGACGCCGTCGCGGCCGCCGTCCCCGCCGCGCTGGCCCGGCTCCCGCAGTCCTCCGGCACGGCCGTGCCGAACCCGTCCATCGACGTGTCGACGACCCGCGCCGAGTCGCTCGCGCCCCTCGGTGACGCGATGGCCGCCGCGGACGAGGGCCGCTGGCGCACCGCGTTCGATCGGGCCGAGCAGGCGCTGGCGATCGATCCCGACATGGCGATGGCCCACGTCCTGGCCGCGGAGGCGGAGCGACGGCTCGGCCGGGCGCCGATCGCCGACCACATCGGCCGCGCCGCCGCGCTGACGGATACGCTGCCCGCCGGCGAGAAAGACCTCGTGCGCGCCGCCGTGCTGCGCGCCCGCGGCGACTGCGCGATGGCCGGCGCCGCCCTCGAAGCGGCGGCCCGCAGCGCACCGGCCCTGGCGGAGGCCTACGCCGGCCTCGACCTCACCAGCCCAGGCCTCGCGCTGGCCTGCGGCGGCGACGTGCCCGGCGCCGTCGCGATGCTCGAGGCGCAGGCCGCCGCCCATCCGGACGACCGCGCGCCGCTGGACGCCCTGCTGCGCGTGCACCTGGCCGCCACGGCCGACATCGCCGTCGCCCGCCGCGCCGCGCTGGCCCTCGAGCGCCGGCCCTCGCCCGTGCCGGACGACGCGGCGTTGCTGTTCCCCGCGCTAGAACTGGCCGTGAATGGGCGGCTGTCTGCGGCCGCCGAAGCGCTGCCCGAGGCCGCCGCGGCGGGCGACGCGGACCTCGCGCCGATCCGCCTGGCGTTCATGCGCGCCATGCTGGCCGCCGCCGCCGGCGACGTCCCCGGCGCGGCCGAGCACACGCGCCAGGCCGGCGATCTGGCCGAACGGCAGGCTGCGACGCAGTGGCAGGCCGCCGCGATCTGGCAGCTCGGCTGGCTGGACCGGCTGCGCGGCGATGAGGGCGGCTGGTCGCGCCGCCTGGCCCAGCTGACGACTGCCTTTCCTCCTTCGATCGCCGCAACCGCCAGCGCCTGGCGCCTGGCAGATCGCGCCCGTGCCGGCGACGCCACGGCGCTGGCGGCGTATCGGCGCGACGTCGCGCCGGGCCTTGAAGATCGGCGTGAGCGCGCGGCGTTCGATGGCTACATCGCCGGTCAGGCGGCCCTGGCGCGCCAGGATCCGGCGGCCGCGCGCGCCGCGTTCGCGGCGGCGGCTGCCGCCGCGCCGCAGCCGCCGGCCGAACCGCCTTCGTTCGGGCTGCGGCCGGGCATCGCCCTCCTGGCGCAGGCGGAGGCCGACGTCGCCCTGGACGGCCCGCGCTCCGCGGACGCGATGACGACGGTCCTGGCCGTGCGCGGCCGGGCGCTCAGCGCCTTCGCGGATCCGCTGGCGGTCGGCGCGGTGACGTGGCTGCAGAGCCAGGCGCGGGCCGGACGGCTGTTCGAGGCGTCCGGCGATCCGGCCGCCGCGATCGCCCGCTACGAGACGGCGCTGCGCTGGTGGGGCGACAGCCCGCTGGCCGACGCCGCGGCGGTCCGGGCGCGCGTGGCGGCGCTGACGGTGGTCGCGCGGTAGCGTCTGGTGACGACGGTCCGGTGGATCAGCGCCGCGGTCGCCCGGTCCGGCGCTCCGGCCAGGAACGCGGCCATCCGCACGGCCAGCGGGCCGGCGGCGTCCAGCGGGCAGAAGTGCCCGCAGTCCTCCACGTGCAGTCGGGCGCCGGGGATCGCCGCGGCCGCGCGTTCGGCGAACGACAGGCCGATCGCCGCGTCGCGCGCGCCGTGCACGATCAGCGTCGGCGCGGTGATCGTAGGCAGGATGGCGGCGGTTCGGCCGAGGACGACGGCCGGATCGCCCCAGCGGGCGAGTCGGACGAAGCGGCGCGCGCCGGCCAGCCCGCTGTAGTGCGCCGCAAAGCCGCGCACGATGCGCCGGTTGCGCGGGTCGTCGCGGGTGAGGGTCGTGGCCAGGAACGCTTGAAGCCCGCGGACCACGAGGGGCGCGATGGCGTCGCCGAGCCACCGTCGACGGATCGCGCGGACGATGGCCGGTGGCTCGAAGTCCGGAAACAGGGGCGCGGCCATGAGCACGAGGCCCTCGACGCGCGCGGGGTGCCGCGCGGCGTAGTGGGCGGCCACGACCGCGCCGGCGTCATGCCCGACGATGCGCCAGGCGCCAACCCCGAGCCCGGCGCGCAGCGCTTCGAGCCGGTGCACGATGCCGTCCGGATCGAGGCCGCCGCCGGGCAGCGCCGGCGACGCGCCGCAGCCGGGCAGGTCGACGACGATGCAGGTGTGGCGGGCGCGCAGGCCCTCCACCAGCGGTCCCCAGAGCCGTCCATCCGTCGGGAAGCCGTGCAGGAACAGGATCACCGGCCCGTCGCCCTCGCGGGTGAAGTGCAGCGATGGCGGGTCCATCGTCCCGGCGCGCCGGCCCATCAGGCGACCACGACCGCGGCGGACGGACGCGCCGCCGCCCCGCGCAGCCGGAGCATCGCGCGCCCGGCCAGCGACCAACCGTCGATCCAGAACCGCACGAGGCCGAAGAGCACCCCGAACGCCGCCATGCCGATCGGTCCCTGCGGATCGAAGCGGGCGTACAGCGCGTTCGAGAAGAACCCGAAGACCGTGTAGACCATCGTCGCCGGCAACAGGCCCAGGCCCCATCGGATCTCCGGCTGGTACACGGCGCGTTCGATGCTCCGGTTGAAGGCGTGCCCGAGCCGCCGGACGTGGGCCTCGTACCGCCGCCGCTGCCGTGCCGGGATGGCCGCCTCGGCGCCCGCCTTGGCGATCACCGCGGCAGCGTAGCGGGCGTGCCGCATGGCCGACGTCACGCCGTTGCCGGTCAGCGGATCGGGCATGGACGCCGCCTCGCCGACCATCAGCCAGTTCGCGCCGCACGACCGGCGGCTGACATACGGTTGGAACGAGGTCGCGACGACCTCGGCGTCCGGCTGATCGCGCAGCAGGGCGTCGAACCGTTCGAAGCGGCCGAGCTCGGTCCGCAGGATGTCACGGACCGAGGCGCCGCCATGTCGACGGGACTTCATCGCCTCGGCTGTCAGCACCAAGCCGACGCTGGCCCGCACCGGCGAGATCGGGATGTCCCACACCCAGTGCAGGTAGCGGTTCGCGTTGTCGACGAAGAACGTCGTCCCGAGCGTCGATGGCGGCGTGTCGAAGTACGTCCAGAGCGCCACCTTGGGCTCGCCGTAGTATGTGCGCGGCACCGCCAACGTCTTGCCGAACAACCCGACGGTGCCGGTCGCGTCGATGTACCAGCGGGCGGTGATCCGTCGACCGGACGCGGTCGTCACGGCCGTGACCCGGTCGCCGTCGACATCGACCTCCGTCGCGCGCTCCCAGATGAACGTCGTGCCCAACGCACAGGCGCGCTCGTATAGGCGCTGATCGAGCGCGGTGCGATCGACGTGAAGGGTTGACGTCGCGAATCGCATCGGCCGCAGCGTGAGGAACGGCCACGGCCGTGCCTGCCACGCCGCGCGCCCGATCTCGTTCACCACGATGTGGTGCTTGGGGGTTGCAACGCCGTCGTCGATCAAGCCGTCCGGCGCCACGCCGAGCTGCTCGAGCAGCCACGGGCTCGACCAGTCGAGCGACTCGCCGACCCGATGGTGCGGATAGGGCACCGATTCGACGCACGCGACGTTCAGGCCGGCGCGGCGCAGAAAAATCGCCGCCGACAACGCGGCGATGCCGCCGCCGATGATCGCGACGTCGTGCTGATGATCCGTCATGGGACCAGTCTACCGGCCGCCGGGCGGCCGTCAATCGGGTGGTCGCCGGAAGGCGATGAGGTGTCGAACGGGGTCTATGGGGTGTCGACGCCATCCGGCGCCGGCGTCGGAGGCTCCACCGCCGCCGCCGGCGCCTCCACGGCCGCCGCCGGAGCCTCCACCGGCGCGATGCTGAACGTGACGGCGCCGTCCGCTCCGACGTCCGCCACCAGGCCATCGCCCGGCTTGAACCGACCTTCGATGATCTGTCGCGACAGCGGCCGCTCGATCTGACGGTCGATCTCGCTGCGCAGCGGCCGCGCGCCGAACTCCGGCTGGTAGCCGGCCTCGACCAGGTGATCGACGACGGCCGGCGTGAACGCGATGTGCAGCTGCTGCGCGGCGAGCTTCTTGTCCAGCTTCTTGCGCAGGATCTCGACGATCAGGCGCAGCTGCTCCTTGCCCAGGCTGTTGAAGATGATGAACTCGTCCACCCGGCCCAGGAACTCCGGCCGGAACACCTCGCGCGCCGCCTCTTTCACCGCCTCGATGACCTTGTCGCGGCCGACTTCCGATTCGACCCGGAAGTACTCGCTGCCGACGTTGCCGGTCATGATGATCAGGGTATGGCGGAAGTCGACGGTCCGGCCGCGCGAGTCCGTCAGGCGGCCGTCCTCCATGATCTGCAGCAGGATCATGTGGACGTCCGGATGCGCCTTCTCGATCTCGTCGAACAGCACGAGCTGGTACGGCTTCTGGCGCACGGGTTCGGTCAGCTGGCCGCCGTCGTCGTAGCCGACGTAGCCCGGCGGCGCGCCGATCATTCGGCTGACGGACTGCTTTTCCTGGTATTCGCTCATATCCAGCCGGACCATGGCGTTCTCGTCGTCGAACAGGAACTCCGCCAGCGCCTTGGCCAGCTCCGTCTTGCCGACGCCGGACGGCCCCATGAAGATGAAGCTGGCGATCGGCCGCCCCGGATCGAGCAGCCCGGCGCGCTGGCGGCGGATCGCGTCCGCCACGGCCGTGATCGCGAAGTCCTGACCGACGACGCGCGCGCCGAGGTACTCCTCGATGTGGAGCAGCTTGGCCCGATCGTCGAGCCCCGCCTTGATGCCCGTCAGCCGCTCGAGCGCGAACGCGATGTCGTCCGCATCCACGCTCGGGCCGTCGGCCACGCGCGCGTCGTCGACGGTGGTCAGGTTCGAGCGCCGCAGCTTGATCGCGGTGGCCGCCTCCTGGATGAGCCGGATCGCGCCGGCCGGCGGCGGCGGCTCGCGGAAGTAGCGGTCCGCCAGCTGCGCGGCGCTGTCGATCGCGGCGTCCGTGAGGGTGATCGGGAGGTTCGGCGTGCTGAAGGCCACCTCGAGCGCGGTCCGCCGGGCGCGGATCATCGCGGCGCACTCGGGAATCGTCGCCGCTTCGATGAACACGAGCTCGGCGTCCGGCTGGTCGCCACCGCCCCAGCTGTTGGCGGCCTTGTCGCCGATCGTCCCGAGCAGCGTCGCGGTCCGGCGCGCCATCGCGGCGCGCAGGTCGGCGGCCGGCTGCGGCCAGCGGTTCGCGTCCAGGAAGCGGGCGATGTCCGGCACGTACAGGATGCCGCCCTGGGCGGCGCGGATCGCCTCGCGGATCGCGGCGCCCGGTTGCGTCGCCAAGTAGCCCGGCTCGATGGCGATGACGGAGCGATAGTGGAACGCCCCCGCCGTGTCCCGCGCCAGCTGCGCCGCGACCTCGTCGACGATCGCCTCAAGGACGGGCGGGCTGTCGCCGACGAGCAGCGTCAGCGGGTTGCGGTCCACGGCCGCGATCGTGCGCGTCACCCACGCCGGGTTCACGAGCAGCGCGGCGCCCTGGTCCGCCGCGGCCAGCAGCGCGCGGGCGCGGGCCAGGAGGTCGATCGTAGGGCCGGTGGGGGGAGACGGGTCGGCCGCTGGTGTTCCGGTCGGCTGCTTCTCCACCGCCGCATTGGGAGCAGAGCCTCCCCCTGCCCCTCCCCCTCCCCCTGCCCCTCCCCCGGCATCGGGGGAGGAGGTTGGGGGGAGAGAGCCGGACGCGGGGTTCACGCCCCCGCCCTCTCGCGGCGCCACCGGCCACGCGCCCTGGTCGACCGGCACGCCGCCGCTGCGGTCGATCGGCCCGTCCCAGCGGCCCCAGGCCACCGGCCGCTGCGCGCCGGGTGTGGTTCCAAGCGGGCGATAGACCACCGGCAGCAGCGGCTCGCGCCGATCGTCCCCGATCCGTTTGGCCAGCGCGTCCAGCTGCGGCGCGATCGTCGCGGCCGCGCCGCCGACGCCCAGCGCGCCCAGCGTGGCGACGATCGCGCTCTGGGCGCGCTCCGATTCGAGGATCATCAGCGTCTTCGTGCTGCACACGCCGCCGGATCGTTTGGCCAGCGCATCGAACAGCTCGCGCGCAGTCCCGTCCAGCGCCATCGTGGTCAGCGGCGCGTCCAGGCCGCTCTCCGCCCCGTCCGGCACGTCGGCTTCGCCGAACACGTCGCCGCCCGACAGGTTCGCTTGCGTCGCGCGCAGGCGGTCCTCGATCGCGTTCAGGCGGCCGGGCGCCAGGATGTCGACGAGGCGGGCGCCGGCGCCGTCCTGGCCGAGGACGCCGAGGAGGATGTCGACGACGTGAAGGCGTGCGCGCCCCGGCGGCACCATCGCCCAGCCGCGCCGCAGCGCTTCGAGCGCCTCGGGCGTGAAGCGCGGCAGGGCGCGGACGAGGGGCGTCGGGGCGGCTGGATCGGCGGCGGGCGTCTGGGCGGCGGGCGTGGTTGAATCGCTCATGGCGGCAGCGTAGCGGGGGGCGGGACGCATGTCAACGCCGCGGATACGACGTCCGATCGCGCCGCTG
>JBDTSC010000152.1:0-8914 GCA_039931375.1 Ardenticatenales bacterium | reverse complement strand
TAGCCCGAGGATTTATCCTCCGGGCGTTCGCCGGCTGCGCCAGAATGCGTTCGCCCTGCACACCATTGCGGCCCATCCCCCCCAGGCGTATACTCCCGCGTCGGCCCGCCAGGAGGATCGATGTCCAAGCCAAGCCGCCCGCTGGCGGTGCTCTTCGACGCCGAAGGCGTCATCGTCCATCCCGATCCGGCCGCGCTCGATCGCGGCTACGGCTCGATCTGGCCGGGCTTGACGCTTGAGGCGGTCGAGGCGGCGCGCGATCGCGCCGATCTCTACGCGCTGTGGGAACGCTATTCCGTCGGCGCCCTCGATCGCGCGGCGTACTGGACCGCCGTGATCACGGCGCTCGGCCTGCCCGCGGACGCCGAACGGATCGCGGCGCTGGCTGACGTGCTCGCCGACGCGTGGTGGGCGACGGTCGATCCGGACGTGATCGCGCTGATCCACGCGCTGCGCGACGGCCGACCGCCTGTCCGCATCGGCATCCTGTCGAACAGCTGCGCCGACCAGGACCGCGCCGCGGGCGCCTTCGCGCCGCTGTTCGACGTGGAGTGCTTCTCCCACCGCGTCGGCCGCCGCAAGCCCAGCGCTGAGGCGTTCGTCGGCGCGGCGGATGCGCTCGGGGTGCCGCTGGACGCGATCCTCTTCATCGACGATATGGAGCGCAACACCCGGGCCGCCGAGCGCGCCGGGATGACGGCAATCCGGTTCACCGACGCCGCGGCGCTGCGCGAGGCGCTCACGGCGCGCGGCCTCCTGGAACCGGCGCGCGTGGCGTGACGGACGTGGCCGCGGCCGTGCTCGTCGATACGCCCGCCGCGTGGCGCGCGGCCGCGGAGTGCGTGCGGGCGGCCGCGCGGATCGCGCTGGACCTCGAGGCGGACGGCTTCCATCGCTATCCGGAGCGCACCGCGCTGCTGCAGCTTGCGTTGCCGGACGGCGCGCTGTTCCTCCTGGACCCGCTCGCGCTGCCCGAACTGGACGCCCTCGGCGCGGCGCTGGCCGATCCGGCGGTGCCGATCATCGTCCACTCCTCGTCGTACGACGTCCGGGCGCTCGATCGCGACTTCGACTTCCACATCCGCGGCCTCGTCGACACGTCCATCGCCGCGCAGCTGGCCGGCGGGACGCAGCTCGGCCTCGGCAACGTGCTGGCCGAGGCGCTCGACATCGACCTGCCCAAGCCCAAGCGGTTGCAGCGGTTCGACTGGTCGCGCCGCCCGCTGCCCGCGGAAGCCCTCGAGTACGCGGCCGGCGACGTCGCCCACCTCTTCGAGCTGACGGACGTCCTCACGGCCCGCCTGGTCGCGCTCGGCCGGACGGCCTGGCTGGAGGAGGAGTGCCGGCGCGCCGAGGCCGTCCGCCACGACCCGCCCGTGCCGCCCGTCGACGCGTTTTGGCGCGTTCGAGGCGCGCGCGAGCTGACCTCGCAGGCGCGCGCGGTGCTGCGGGAGCTTTTTGTCTTTCGCGAGGCGGAGGCGCAGCGGATCGGTCGGCCGCCGCACCACGTGCTGTCGAACGACGCACTGCTGGCGCTGGCCAACGAGCCGGATGCGCGGCTCGATCGGGTCGGGGGCGTCGGCGCGGCGGTGCGGGGGGCGGCGCGCGATCGGCTGCGGGCGGCGATCGAGCGCGGACGCGAGGCGGGGCCGCTGCCCTGGCCGCGGCGGACAGTGGTGAACCCGTGGACGTCGCCGTCGCGGGATCGTCTGCTGGCGCTCAAGGCGTGGCGGAAGGGCGAGGCGGAGCGGCTGGGACTCGAGGCCGGCATCCTATGGCCGATGGCGCATCTCGAGCAGATCGCCCTGCACCCGCAGGCCGACATGGCCACCCTGGACGACGCGGACGCGCCCGCGGTCCGCCGCTGGCAGTGGGCCGAGCTCGGTCCCTCGCTGGAGGACCTCAGGCGCTCGGATGCGTGGCGGGCGCTGGCGGTGAACCCGTAAGGTCGAGGGCGTTCGCTCCGCCGCCGTTCCTGCCCTCGTCGCCGCTCACGCCCTCGTCGCCGCTCACGTCCTCGTCCTCGTGCGAGAAGTCGAGCTGATGCTTGAACTCGAGGGCGTAGATCTCCAGGAGCGCCATGAGGAGCGCCCCGATGATCGGCCCCACGATGAAGCCGAAGATGCCGTACGTGGCGATCCCGCCCAGGGTCGAGAAGAAGACGAGCAGGTCGTGCATCCGGGCCTGCTTGCCCACGAGGCGCGGCCGGATCACGTTGTCCACGTTCGTGATCACGAGCGCCGTCATCAGCACGACGACGGTGCCGCCGACCGCGTGCCCTTGCGTGTAGAGCACGATGGCGTGCGGGTAGAGGATGATCCATGTGCCGAGCACCGGGATCAACGCCGCGAAGATCATCACCACGCCCCATAGCAGCGGCGCCTTCGCGCCGACCGCCCAGAGCGTCAGCGCTCCCATGCCGCCCTGCACCAGCCCGATGATCAGCGAGCCGCGCAGCGTCGCCCGCGCCACCGAGATCAGACGGTCGACGAACATCCGCTCGTAGCGCTTGTCGAGCGGGCTGAGGTACATCACCCGTTGGACGATCTTTTCGCCGTCGCGGAAGAAGTAGAACATCGTGAACAGGGCGATCACGAGGTTGAACAGCAGCTGCAGCGCCCCCGTGCCCGTGCGGTTGATCACCGCCGCGGCCGTCGTGCCGACGTTGCGCAGGACGGTCTGGATCTGCGAGGCCCAGTCGATCTGGTCGAGCGGGATGTCCTTGAGCCAGCCGAACATCGGCAGCCGGCCGAGCGGGCTCGCGTCGCCGCCGTGCGCCACGCGCTCAAGCCAGTGGGCCGCCTGGTCGATGGCGAGCACGATCCCGGTCTCGGCGCCCGAGAACAGCGAGCGCGCCTCGGTCGTGATCAGGGCCGCGACCAAGTAGATCGGGATGATCGCCAGCAGGATGACCGTCAGCGTGGACAGGATCGCGGCGATGCCGGCGCGGCCGCGCGTGATGCGCAGCCACTCGCGCTGCATCGGGTAGGCCAGGCTGGCGAAGACGGCGGCGACGATGATCGGCACCAGGAAGACGGCGACGATCTGGTAGAACGCGAAGCCGACCGCCAGGACGAGGACGATGAGCCAGACCCGCTCGATCCGCTCCGTCGAGATGACGACGAAGCCGCGCGAGGCGCCGGTTGGGGTGGGTTCGGAGTCAGCCACGATCGCACGTCCTGCGGCGCGAGCAGGCGAGAGGCGCGGTGCACCCCTCGCCTGCCGTTAACGGGTCACTCCATGCCGGAAAGGAAGTCCAACAGCGCGTCGTTGAACGCGTCCGCCTGCTCCATGTTCAGCATGTGCCCGGCGCCTTCGATCATCACGAGTTCCGCGCCCGGGATGCCGGCCCGCAGCTTCTCGGCCTCGGCCGGCGGCATCAGCGTGTCGTCGGCGCCGTGAAGGATGAGCGTCGGCACGTCGATCGTCGCGAGCAACGGCGTCGAGTCCACGCGGTCGCGCATCGCGCCCAGCGCGCCGACGACGCCCTCGACGCTGGTCAGCGCCATCATGTCGCGGACCTCCTCGACCAGCTCGGGGTCGTTGGCGGCGGTCGTGGCGGCCATCATCTTGGGCAGCACGGCGTTCACGATCGCGTCCACGCCGTCGTCCTGGGCGATCTTGGCCATCTTGTCGCGGCCGGCCTTGCCCTCGTCCGTGTCGGCGCCGGCCTTGGTGGCAGCCAGCACGAGGCCCGCGACGCGGTCCGGATGGCGGCGGTAGAACTCGAGCGCGACGTAGCCGCCCATCGACAGGCCGCACACGACCACCGGGTCCTCGAGGCCCAGCTCGTCCAGGAGGGCAAGGCAGTCGTCGGCGTAGTCCGACATCGTCACCGGTCCGCCCGGCGTGCCCGACTCGCCGCAGCCGCGCAGGTCGGGGGCGATGCCCCATACCAGGCCGGACAGGCCCTCGAGCTGGGGCGCCCACATCTGGCTCGAAAGCGGATAGCCGTGGATGAACAGGACGACGTGTTCGGGGAAGTTGTCGGCGTAGGACAGGAAGATGCGCGGCTCGCTGCCGTTGTCGCTTGGAACGTCCATAGGGGGTGAACTCCGGTCTGGGTCTGTGGCGGATCTTGGCCTGCAGTGGATCGGATTCACGGCGTCGCCATCGGACAACCGGGCGCGCGGCGCCGAGCCGCGGAAGAGTATAACCCATGCGCGCCGCGCGGCCTTGACACCGGCCGACGAGCCCTCCTATCCTGACCGCTCGCACGCACCGCGTCCGCGTTTCAGGAGGTCGACCGCCATGGCCGCCCGTACGTCCGCCGCATCGTCCGCCGCATCGCCCGCCGCATCGCCCGCTGCATCGCCCGCTGTGTCACCCTCGCGCCGCGCCGCCGAAGGCGCCGACGCCCGTCCCGACGCCGAACCCGTCCTCGCCGCGCGCGACAGCGCGCCGAACGACGCAGAGGACGACGACGAGAGTTGGGACGACGATGAGCTTGAAGATTGGGACGACGACGACGAGGACTGGGACGACGACGAAATCGAGTCTTGGGGCGACGATGACGACGAAGACGGGTGGGACGATGACGAGGAGGACGTGGCCGACGACGCGGGCGCCGCGCCCACGGCGGTGACCGACGCCTGACCCACAGGCCGAGGCCGCCCCGCCCCTGGACCGCTTCGCGGCCGTCCCGGTGCCGCTGCCCCGGACGGACTACCGCTACCCGGTCGGCTACCAGCAGGATGCCGTCACGCGCCTGCTCGCATCGCTCGTCCGCTTCCGCGGCGCGCTCCTCATCGCCTCGACGGGCCTCGGCAAGACCGTCATCGCCACCGAGACGGCCCGCCGGCTGCGGCGGGACGGGCGGATCGAGGACGTGCTCGTGATCGCCCCGAACGCCGTGCGGGTCGAGTGGGCCGCCCATCTGGACGCCGCCCGGCTGCCGTTCGCGTGCTTCAACCACGCCGCGCTGGACGCGCCGCCCGAGCGCAGCGCCGCGGCGCGCGACCTCGGCGCGGTGCTGGGGGCGCTCGGACCGCGCACGCTGCTGGTGATCGACGAGTGCCACCTGCTGCGCAACCGCGCCCGCGGGACGATCGAGCGGCGCGCGTTCGTCCAACTGCTGCCCGCCGTGGCGGCGAGCGGCGGCCGCGTGCTCCTGCTGACGGCGACGCCGTTCTCGCGCGGCCTGGCCAACCTGAACGCGCAGCTCAGCCTCCTCCCGCACACCGCCCCGAGCCGCGCGCTCCTGGTCGATTGGGTGACCGACGCGCGCGCCTGGCACGTCACCGAAGAAGCCGACATCGCCCAGCTGCCCGTGATCACCGTGTTGACGACGCCGAGCATCGCCCGCGCCTACGGCGAGCGCGACGATGTGGGCACGTTCGTGCGCTTCGGGCTGCAGCGGCGCTACTTCCCGCGCCTCCGCCTCCACCGCGTGAACACGCCCGTCGTGGCGGGCGCGGTGATCGCCGCCGCGCTCGATGGCGGCGTGTTCGCGGTCGAAGGCGGCGGCGCGGGGCTCGAGCGCGTCGTGCGGCTGTCGCTGACCAGCTCGCCGTGGGCGCTGGCCGAATGCATCGCCAAGACGATCGCGACGCCGGGGCCGGACGGCTTTGCCCGCGCGCGGTTCCTCCAGCCGCCCGACGTGCGCGCCGCCGCGCTGGGCCCCGCAATGGACGCGCTGCGCGCCACGCCGTTCGGCGACGATCCCAAGTTGCAGGCGCTGCTGAATCTGCTCGACGCGCGCTGCGCCGAAGGCGGGAAGGCGGTCGTATTCGTCGAACGCCTTGCCACCGCGGGCTACGTCGCCGCGGCGCTGGCGGCGCTCCGGCCCGCGCTGCGCATCGGCTGCACGGTGACGGGCGCGGGCGACGGGCCGCTGGACTGCATGCCGCGCCGCTTCCGGCAGCGTTCGGACGGGGACGTGCGATCGATCCTCCGTGCGTTCGCGCCGGTGGCGAACGGGGTGAAGGGAGCGCTGATCGGCGCGGCCGATGAGGGGAGCGGGGCGCGCGTGCCTCGACGGACCGCGGCGGCGAAGCGCGCCGCCGATCGCGCGGCGCTGGACGTGCTGATCGCGACGGACGCGTGGGGCGTCGGGGTGAACCTGCAGGACGCCGCCACCGTGATCAGCTACGACCTGGCCTGGACGCCGATCGAGCTGACCCAGCGCGCCGGCCGCATCCTGCGCCTCTGGCGCGAGCCGCGCACCGTCGACATCTACGCCTTCGTGCCGCATCTTGGGGTGCCGACGATGGACGCCGGCTTTCGCAAGCTCTGGGCGGTCGCCCGCCGCTGGGAGCGCCTCGTGGCCCGCCACGCCATGGCCGCGCGCCTCGGCGAGCTGCCGACGCTGGCCGGGGACGAGGATCTGGGCGAGATCGAGCTCGAGCGGCTGGCGACGTAGCGCGGCGCGACCGCGCGGCGGGCTACAATGGACTCATGACCCCGACCCCCGTCGCCGCCGTCCGCTACGTCACGCCGCTGCGCGAGGGCGGCTCGCTGCCGGCGGTCGTGGAGGGGGACGACGGGCGGCTGTGGGTGGCCAAGTTCCGCGGCGCCGGCCAAGGCCCCAAAGTGCTGGTGGCCGAGTGGGTGGCCGGCGCGTTGGCGAAAGCGATCGGCCTGCCGGTGCCGGAGATCGTGCCGCTGTCCCTGGACGCCCGCTTCGGCGTCGCTGAGCGCGATCCGGAGATCCGCGCGCTCCTGGCCGCGAGCGCCGGGCTCAACCTGGGCATGGCCTTCCTGCCTGAAGCGTTCGGCTTCGATCCGCTGCACGCCGACCGCGTCGCGCCCGAACTGGCGGCGCGGATCGTCTGGTTCGACGCGCTCGTGACGAACATCGACCGCACGGCCCGCAACCCGAACCTGCTCTGGTCGGGCGGCGCGCTGTGGCTGATCGACCACGGCGCCTCGCTGTACGTGGCCCACGGTTGGCGCGATGCGGCCGCGCGCGCCGCTGCGCCGTTCGGACCGATCGCCGACCACGTCTTGCTCGGCGCCGCCTCCGCCGACGCAATGCGCGCCGCCGACGCGGACTGGGCCGAGCGCCTGGACGGCGCGGCGCTGTCCGACGCCCTGGACAGCGTGCCGGACGCGTGGCTGGCCGGCGACGCGGTCCACCCGACGCCCGAGGCCCACCGCGAGGCCTACCGCGCCTTCCTGTCCACCCGCCTGGCGCCGCCGCGCGCCTGGGCCGCCGCCGCGGCCGACGCCGTCGCGCAGGCGGCCGGCCGTGCGCCCGCGTCGCCCGACCGCGGCCGGGCGGCGCGGCCCGAAAACCGTGGCGACGCGCGATGAGCGCCCTGTTTGACTGGGCCGTCATCCGCGCCGTGCCGCGGCCCGAGCGGGGCGAGTGCGTGAACGTCGCCGTCGTCCTGTTCTGCCGCGAGGCGGCCTTCTTGGACCTTCGCGTCCGCCTCGACCGGACGCGCCTGATCGCCCTGGCGCCCGATCTGGACATCGCCCAACTGGCCGAGCAGGTGGACGATCTGGCGCGCGTGTGCGCCGGCGGCCCGGCCGGCGGGCCGATCGGGATGCTCGAGCCGCACGATCGCTTCCACTGGCTCACCGCGCCGCGCAGCACGGTGATCCAGCCGGGCCCGGTGCACAACGGCGTGTGCGCCGACCCGGCGGCGGAGCTGGATCGGATCGCGCGCGAGATGCTCGGGGCGGCGCCGGGCGGGTGATCGCCCACCCGACGATCCGTGCGCCCTTTGCGGTCCATCGGCGCGCTGCCGTACCATTCGCCGTTCCCTAGAGCCGCCCGAGGAGTCGCTTCGTGTCCGAACCGCTCAATGTCCAACCGTCGACGTCGCCGTCGTCCCCGACCTCGCTGTCGTCCCCAACGCCTTCCGCCGCCGCCTCCGCCCCACTCACCGTCCTGGTCACGGGCGGTGCCGGGTTCCTGGGCATCAACCTCGTCCGCCACCTGCTGGCCCACGGCCAGGACGTGATCTCGCTGGACATCGCCGATTTCGACTACCCCGAGCGGCACCGGATCACGGCCGTGACGGGCGACATCCGCCACCGCTCGACGGTCGATGCGTGCATGGAAAGCGTCGACGTCGTGATCCACACCGCGGCGGCGCTGCCGTTGTACTCGGCGCAGGACATCTACACGACGGACATCGACGGGCTGCGCAACGTGCTCGACAGCGCGCTGGCGCACGGCGTGAAGCGCGTCGTGCACGTCTCGTCGACGGCGGTGTACGGCATCCCGGACCACCACCCGCTCAGCGAGGACGATGCGCTGCACGGCGTCGGCCCGTACGGCGAGTCGAAGGTGATCGCCGAGCAGATGTGCGCCGATTACCGCGCGAAGGGTTTGGTGGTGCCGATCATCCGCCCCAAGTCGTTCGTCGGCCCCGAGCGGCTTGGCGTCTTCGCGCTCTTCTACGACTGGGCCAAGGACGGCCACAACTTCCCGCTCCTGGGCGACGGCACGAACCGCTATCAGCTCCTGGACGTCGAGGACCTGTGCGACGCGATCTGGCTGTGCTGCACGCTGCCGGACGACGTGGTGGACGACGTGTTCAACATCGGCGCGAAAGAATTCGCGACGATGAAGGAGGACTACCAAGCCGTCCTGGACGCCGCCGGCTTCGGCAAGCGCATCGTCCCGCTGCCCGCCGCGCCGGCGATCTGGACGCTGCGCATCCTCGAGCGTCTGAGCATCTCGCCCCTCTACAAGTGGGTCTACGAGACGGCCTCCAAAGACTCGTTCGTCAGCATCGAGAAGGCCGAGCGCGTCCTGGGCTGGCGCCCGCGCTACTCGAACCAGGACGCGCTGCTGCGCAACTACCGCTGGTACCTGGACAACCTGGCCAGCTTCGAAGGCGCGAGCGGGGTGAGCCACCGCGTGCCGTGGAAGCAGGGGGTGTTGGGGGTGGCGAAGCGGGTGTTTTAGTCGCGCATGTGCGGCGCGCACACCCGCCAGCGAATGAAAGTGCGGGGGGAG
>JBDTSC010000151.1:0-8995 GCA_039931375.1 Ardenticatenales bacterium | reverse complement strand
CGCCCACCGCCCCCGCCGCCAAGGAGCCACGCCATGTTCGACATCAACCGCTTCACCCACGCCGCCCAAGAGGCGATCGTCGCCGCGCAGGACCGCGCCCGGCGGGCCGGCCATGCGGAGGTGCAGCCGCTGCACCTGTTGGTCGCGCTCCTGGGCCAGAGCGAGGGCGTCGCGCCGCGCGTGCTGGAGAAGATGGGGGCCGACGTGCGGGCGATCGAGGTCGCCGCGGACGCCGCGTTGAACCGGCTGCCGACGGTGTCGGGCGGCGACGTGCAGATGTCGCGCGCCGCGCGCGACGTCCTCGTCGCCGCGCACGACGAGCTGACGGCGTTCGGCGATCAGTACGTCTCCGCCGAGCACCTGCTGCTGGCGCTCGTGCGCGCGAACGACAAGCAGACCGCCCCGCTCCTGGCGGCCCAGAACGTCACCGTCGATCGGCTGCTGGCGGCGCTGAAGACGGTGCGGGGGAGCACGCGCGTCACATCGCAGACGCCCGAGGGCACCTACGACGCCCTGGCGCAATATGGCCGCGATCTGACGGCCGAGGCGCGCGACGGCAAGCTGGACCCCGTGATCGGGCGGGACGAGGAGATCCGGCGCGTGATCCAGATCCTGGCCCGCCGCACGAAGAACAACCCGGTCCTCATCGGCGAGCCGGGCGTCGGCAAGACGGCGATCGTCGAGGGGCTGGCGCAGCGGGTCGTGCGCGGCGACGTGCCCGAGGCGCTCAAGGACAAGCGCGTCGTCTCGCTGGACCTGGGCGCGATGGTCGCGGGCGCGAAGTACCGCGGCGAGTTCGAGGAGCGGCTGAAGGCCGTCTTGAAGGAGGTCAAGGACGCCGAGGGGCAGGTGGTGCTGTTCATCGACGAGCTGCACACGATCGTCGGCGCCGGGGCGGCGGAGGGGGCGATGGACGCGGGGAACATGCTCAAGCCCATGCTGGCGCGCGGCGAGCTTCACACGATCGGCGCGACGACGCTGCAGGAGTACCGCAAGCACATCGAGAAGGACGCCGCGCTCGAACGGCGCTTCCAGCCCGTGCTCGTCGGCGAGCCGACCGTCGCGGACACGATCGCCATCCTGCGCGGCCTCAAAGAGCGCTACGAGGTCCACCACGGCGTGCGGATCACGGACGCCGCCGTCATCGCCGCGGCGACGCTCTCGGATCGGTACATCAGCGACCGCTTCCTGCCGGACAAGGCGATCGACCTGTTGGACGAGGCCGCCAGCCGGCTGCGGATGGAGATCACGAGCGATCCGCGCGAGCTGGACGAGCTGAAGCGGCAGATCCTGCAAAAGCAGATCGAGCGCGAGGCGCTCAAGCAGGAGAAGGACCCGGCCAGCAAGCAGCGCTTGAAGGCGGTGGAGGCGGATATCGCCGACCTCGACGAGCAGCGCGCCGCCCTGGACGCCGCGGTCGACGCCGAGCGCACCCGGATCGCCCGCCTGGCCGAGGTCAAGGAGTCGATCGACCGCGCCGCCACCGAGGTCGAGACGGCGCAGCGGCGCGGCGACTTCGAGACGGCGTCGCGGCTGCAATACGGCACGCTGGTCGAGCTGCGGCGGGAGCAGGAGCAGATCGAGGCGGACATCGCGCAGCGCCAGCAGAGCGGGCAGCTGCTCCTCAAGGAGGAGGTCGACGCGGACGAGATCGCCGAGGTCGTCAGCAAGTGGACCGGCGTGCCGGTGACCAAGCTGGTCGAGGGCGAGGTCCAGAAACTCGTCGACCTCGAGCAGCGGTTGCACGTGCGCGTCGTCGGCCAGGAGGAGGCGGTCACGGCGGTCGCGAACGCGGTGCGCCGGGCGCGCGCGGGGCTGCAGGACCCCGCGCGGCCGATCGGCAGCTTCTTGTTTCTGGGCCCGACGGGCGTCGGCAAGACGGAGCTGGCCCGCGCGTTGGCCGCCGAGCTGTTCGACGACGACGCGTCCGTGATCCGCATCGACATGAGCGAGTACCAGGAGCGCCACACCGTGGCCCGCCTCATCGGCGCGCCGCCCGGCTACGTGGGGTACGAGGAGGGCGGGCAGCTCACGGAGGCGGTGCGCCGGCGGCCCTATTCGGTCGTGCTGTTCGACGAGATCGAAAAAGCGCACGCGGACGTGTTCAACACGCTGTTGCAGGTCCTGGACGATGGCCGCCTGACGGACAGCCAGGGCCGCGTCGTGAACTTCAAGAACACGATCGTGATCATGACCTCCAACATCGGCTCGCAGCGGATCCAACAGCTGGGCGCCGCGGCCGCCGAGCCGCTGATCCTGGACGATCTGCGCGCGCACTTCCGGCCCGAGTTCCTCAACCGGATCGACGAGATTGTCGTCTTTCACGCCCTCACTCGGGACGATCTGTTGCGGATCGTCGACCTGCAGCTCGACCGTCTTGGCCATCGCCTTGCCGAGCGCGGGTTCGTGTTCACGGTGACGGACGCCGCCCGCCGCCAGCTGGCCGAAGAGGGCTTCGACCCCGATTGGGGCGCGCGGCCGCTCAAGCGCGTGATCCAGCGCCGGATCGAGAACGCGCTGGCGCTCGCGCTCCTCCAGACGGACGCGCCCGAAGGGACGACGGTCACGGTGGACGCCGCGGACCACGGCGACTACCGGTTCGATATCGTGCCGGCATCGCCGTCCGCGACGACCGGGCCGACCGCCATGGCGTAGCGGGCGTTGGGCGTCAGGGCCACGGAACCCGTTACCCTCGCCGCGCCAACGACGATATAATCGCGCGGATTGTCAAACGCGCTGGGCTGGAGGACACATGAACCGCCACTTGATCGCCGCCACCGTCGCCCTTTCCGGCCTCGGCGCATTTCTCGCCGGCTGCCAGCCCGCGCCGGCGCCCACCGCTGTCCCGGCCACCGCCGTCCCCACCGCCGCCGCCGCCGCACCGGCCGCGCCGGTCGAACCGTCCGGCCCGCCGCTCGGCGCCGCGTCCGTGAAGGCGATGCGCGGCGATGTCGCCGTCGGCGACGCGACGTTGGCCGTCGACGCCGAGACGCCGTTGGCCAGCGAAGCGTCGCTGGCCGTGCCCGAGCGCGGCATGGCCGTCGTCCAATGGGCCGAGGGCGCGCGCGTCGAGGCGCTGGGCACGACCCTCACGCTGGCGCCCGCGGACGGCAAGCGACAGGTCGCGGTGCACCAAGCGACGGGCACCGCTCGCTACACCACGCCCGCCAACGCCCCGGACGGCGCGATCGGCCTGGCGATCGACACGGAGCGCGCATTCGTGCACGCCACCGGCCCGGCCGATGTGATCGTCAGCCAAGATCCCGCGTCCGCCGCCGGCACGCTGTGGGTGATCGTCATCGACGGCGCGGTCGAGATCGCGGCCGGCGCACCCGTCGCGAGCGCCGCGGGCGCCGCGAGCTCCACCACGCCGCTCAAGGCGACGGTCGACGCCGGCCAGGTGATCGCCGTCCGCACGAGCGGCGGACAGCCGAGCGCCGTGCCGGTCGACCTCACGACGATCGAGACGTGGTACGGCGGATTGGTGGCCGGCGACGGATCGCCGCTGGCGTCCATGGCCGCGTATCGCTGCGTCGTCACCGCCGACGGGACGCCGCTGCTCGAACAGCCCGCCGCCAAGGCCGCGGTCGTCGCGCAGACGGCCCCGCTCACGACGGGCACGCTGATCGACGTCCGCGGCCGCACGCCGGACAGCGCGTGGCTGCAGGTGTATTTCACCGCCAACGAGCTGTCCGGGTGGGTTCCCGCCAGCACCCTCCAATGCATCGCGCCCGCGGAGGCGCTGGCCGTCGTCGATCCGGCGACGATCCACAATGTCGATCGCGCCTCCCTGGCCGTCGATGCGCCCGTCGTGATCTCGTTCGTCGCGGACAAGACGGAGATCGCCAGCGGGGCGTGCGCGAAGCTGAACTGGGACGTCGCGGCCGGCAGGAGCGTGACGCTGGAGGGCCAGCCGGTGCCGGGCAAGGGCTTCAAGCTCATGTGTCCGCCCGTGTCCTCGACCTACACCCTCAGCTGGGTCGATGAGTCCGGCAAGCCGCAGTCACGCCGCGTGACCGTCACCGTCGCCGCCGCCCTGGCCTCCGCCGACGTCGGCGCCGGCGCGGGCGGTGGTACTGGAGGTGATACGGGCGGTGATACGGGCGGAAGCGCCCGCGTCGGCCCGTCCGGCGGTGGCGCCGAAGCGGTGCCCACCGTGTGCGTCGGCCCGGAGTGCGAGGTCGTCATCCCGACGCCGCCGCCGACCGCCACCCGGCGCGCCCGACCGACCGAGGCGCCGCCGGCCGCCGCGACGGATGCGCCGCCGCCACCGCCCGCGGCCACCGACGCGCCGCCGCCGGCCGCACCGACGGACCGCGCCGCGGATCCGACGAAGACCCCGACGCTCGAGCCGGCCACCCCGACAAGCCCGCCGGCCGCACCGACCGACCCGCCGGCCGAAACCCCGGCGCCGACGGATCCCCCGGCCGGCCCGACGGACACGCCGGAGCCGCCGCTGACGCCGATCGCGACGCCGACGCCGACGCCGACGCCGTAGGCTGTGGGGGGCTGTGGCGGGCGATGAAGGGCGGCCAGCACCCTCGGCTACCGGAGAACCACCGAGGCCCCCGCCTAGGTCAGTCGCCTACCGCAAGAAGTCGCGCAGCTTCTTCGATCGCGTTGGGTGGCGCAGACGCCGGATCGCCTTCGTCTCGATCTGGCGGATCCGCTCGCGCGTGACGCCGAAGCGCTCGCCGACCTCTTCGAGCGTGTGCTGCTTGCCGTCCATCAGGCCGTAGCGGAGCATCAGCACCTCGGCTTCGCGCGGCAGGAGATCGTCGAGGATCAGCTCGATCTCCTCGCGCAGCATCTCGCGGCCCGCCTGCTCGGTCGGGTCGGGCGAATCGTCGTCGGCCAGGAACTCGCCGAGCTCGCTGTCCGCTTCGTCGCCGACCTTCTTCTCAAGGGACAGCGGGCGTTGGGCGATCTCGCGGATGTGTTCGACGCGCTTGACGTTGACGCCCATCTCCTTGGCGATCTCGGCCAAGGACGGCGCGCGGCCCTGCTCCTGTTCGAGGCGGCGAAAGATGGCCATGTACTTGGCGATCTGCTCGCTCATGTGCACCGGCACGCGGATCGTGCGCGCCTGGTCGGCCAAGGCGCGGGTGATCGCCTGGCGGATCCACCACGTGGCGTACGTGCTGAACTTGAAGCCGCGCGTCCAGTCGAACTTCTCGACGGCTCGGATCAAGCCGACGTTGCCTTCCTGGATGAGATCCAGCAGCGGCACGTCGTTGTTGTTGTACTTCTTGGCGATGTGGACCACTAGGCGGCTGTTGGCCTGGATGAGGCGCTCGCGCGCGTCAAGCCCCTTGAGGTGCGCCGCGACCAGCGCCGGATCGGTCTTTCCCTCGGCCTTCAGCTCGGCGAGCGTCACCGCGGCGGCGCGGCCGGCCTCGTACGCTTGGGCCAGGCTCTTCTCGTCGTCGGCCGTCAGCAACGGGATCGAGCCGATCTCGCGCAGGTACAGGCTGACGGCGTCGTCCCCATCGCTGAACGACAGGTCGAGCGGGGACAAGCGGATGCCGCGGCCGGACAGGAACGGGTCGAGCTCGGCCAGCGCCTCGAGGTCGAGCTCCTCAAGCTCCGCCAGGATCTCCGGCGGCGGCTCGTCCTCGCCCATCGCGGGCCGCGTTCCGACGACGGCGCCCTTGGCGGCGCGGCGGCGGCGCGGCGACGGCGCGGCCGCACCATCGTCATCCTCGTCGTCGTCCTCGTTCTCGTCGTCGTGGTCGTCGTCGAGGTCCGCCTCATCCAGGTCCGCCTCATCCAGGTCCGCGTCGTCCAGATCCGCGTCATCGTCCCCAACGTCGACCCCGTTGCGGTGGGCGTCGGGGCGAACGGTGAGGCCGGCTTGCGCGAGGGCGGCATGGAGCGCCGCGAGCTGATCGCCGTTCCCTTCGTCCGCGGGCAGCACGTCGGCCAAATCGCCCGGCGTGAGGTACCCCTTTAGCTTCTCGAGCGCCTTGAGGGCGTCGAGCGCGTCTTCGAACGGCATCGGCATCGGAGCGGTGATCCAGACGGCGGGAGCGGGCCCGCGGACGAAACGAGATGCACCAGATCGCACGATGCGGGCACGTCCCGGCGGGTGCGGCAAGTGTAGCGTCGGGGCCGGGCGAGTCAAACATGCCGGCGGGGCGAACGCACCAAACCGGCTGGCGAATCGCCCGGCGGCCGTGTGCTATACTCGGCCGCCGTTCCCGTCCCGACCCCAAGCCAAGTCGAGCCGATCCGAGCCATGACCCAACTCCTCCTGATCCGCCACGGCAAGACGGACTGGGTCGGCGACCGCCTCGCCGGCTTGACGCCCGGCATCCCGTTGAACGAGGTCGGCCGCGCCGAGGCCGTCGCGCTCGCGGCCCGGCTGTCGGACACGCAAATCGCGGCCGTCTACGCCAGCCCGGTCGACCGCGCGCGCGAGACCGCGGAGTACGTGGCCGTGCCGCGCGGGCTCGAGGTCACGATCCTGCCCGGGGTGCGGGAGGTGGACTTCGGGGCATGGACCGGCCGCAAGCTGGCCGATCTCCGCAAGGAGGCGCTGTGGCGCACGGTGCAGGGCCAGCCGAGCGCCATGCGCTTTCCCGACGGGGAGCGCCTGATCGACGCCCAGTCGCGGGCGTTGGCGGCGCTCGAGGAGGTCCGCGCGGCGCACCCGTGGGACACCGTGGCGGTCGTGTCCCACGCCGACGTGATCAAGGCCTTGGTGGCCCACTTCGCGGGCACGCACTTCGATTTGTTCCAGCGCATCGCGATCGACACGGCCAGCGTTTCGGTCGTCCACTTCACGCCGGAAGGCACATCGGTCGTCTTGGTCAACGACACCGGCCGGATGCCCGCGCCGCCGAAGGCGCCGGAGCCGGCGCCCGATCCGGCGGCGACGCCGACAGACGCAGAAAAGGAGTGAGCGAGATGGCGCGGGACTTTGCGTTCGATCTCGATCCGGTTTCGTTCATCACCGTCGGCGCCGTCGGTCAGCCGGGCGACCGGACGTTCTATCTGCAGGCGGCGCAGCAGAGCCTCGTCGTGTCGTTGCGGTTCGAGAAGGAGCAGGCGCTGGCGCTGGCCGCCGGCATCGAGCAGCTCTTCACGCGGCTGCAGGAGTCGGGCGTCCTGCCGGAGGACTTGATCGAGCCGGTCGCGGGCAACATGGGCCTGCTGCTGCCGATCGAACCCGCCTTCCGCGTCGTGCAGATGGGCATCGGCGTGGACGAGGCGCGCGGCCTGGTCGTGCTGATCGCCGAGGAGCGCGGCGACGACGTTGATGACGATGGCGACGATGGCGACGGCAATGCCGATCCCATTGCGGACGGCGATCAGGATGCGGGCCTGCGGGCGCGCTTCACGGCCAGCTACGCCCAGATGGCCGCCGTGGCGAACCACGCGATCGAGGTCGCGCGCCAGGGCCGCCCGACGTGCCCGCTGTGCGGCGAGCCGATGGACGAGGGCCACTTTTGCCCCCGCAAGAACGGCAAGCCCGGCCCGCCGCCCGGCATGCCGGACGCTTCGTAGCACCGGGCCGACGCGTCCGAACCCGCCGGGCTCCGGAGCGCACCGTTCATGCCCACCGAGCCATCCGTCCCCGCCCACCCCGCCGACGCGGATCCGACGCGCACGCTGGATGACGCGCGGGTGATCTGGTTGACGCCGACCGAGGCGTTGGAGCGGCTGGCGACCGGGTCGCTCGAGGTGGAGGGCCAGTTCATGCACGGCTCGAACCACACGTTCCTGGCGGTCGTCGCCGGGAAGGGGCCGTCGTTGTACGCGGTCTACAAGCCGCGGCGGGGCGAACAGCCGCTGTGGGACTTCCCGTCGGGCACCCTGGCCCGGCGCGAGCTGGCGGCGCACGCGCTGTCCGAGGCCCTCGGCTGGGATCTCGTGCCGCCGACCGTGCTGCGCAACGGGCCGATCGGGCCGGGCATGGTCCAGCTGTTCATCCCGCACGATCCGGCGTTGCACTTCCTGATCCTGCCATCGCCGGACGATCTGGCCGTCAGCCGCCTCGCGGCGTTCGACATCGTCGCGAACAACGCGGACCGCAAGAGCGGCCACGTCCTGGCCGGCCCGGACGGCCGGCTGTGGGCGATCGACCACGGCCTGACGTTCCACGAGGAGCCCAAGCTGCGCACCGTCATCTGGGAGCCCGCCGGCACACGTCTGCCGGAGTCCGTCAGCGAGGACATCGCGCGCGTGGCGGCCGCCTTGGCGGACCGACGCGGAGACCTGCGCCGGACGATGCAGGGGCTGCTGACGGCCGCCGAGGTCGGCGCGACGGTCCATCGGGCCAAGGCGCTGCTGCGCACCGGCCGCCTGCCCGAGCCCGACCCCAACGTGCGCCACCTCCCGTGGCCCCCCGTGTGAGGCGGCGGACGCGATGATCGACGACCTCGTGATCACGAACGATCTGACGATCCCGGCCAGCGAGCTGACGTGGCGCTTCAGCCTGTCCAGCGGCCCGGGCGGCCAGCACGTCCAACGGAACGCCACGCGCGTCGAGCTGCGCTGGAACGTCACCACGTCCGCCGCCCCCACCGACGAGGTGCGCGCGCGCTTGCTGGCGCGCCTGGCCGGCCGGCTGAGCGCGGACGGCGAGGTGCGCGTGTTCTCCGCCGTCGGCCGCAGCCAGTACGCGAACCGCAAGCGCGCCGCCGCCGCCTTGGCCGCGATCGTCGCCCATGCCCTCGAGCCCGATCGCCCCCGGCACGCGACCGCCGTTCCCAGGAAGGCCAAGGCGGCGCGGCGGCGGGACAAGCGGCATCGGTCGGATGTGAAGCAGGGGCGGCGGGGGGTGGGGGACGGGGAGGGGTGATGGCGGGCGGGGCTGTCCCCACCCCCATGCCGACTACAATCCTATCCCGCGCCCCATCCCGCCCTCCCGCCAGAAGGTCACCCCCATGACGAACCATCCCGCGCGCCTCCGCCGCGCCGCGCTGTGCGCCGCCGTCGGCCTCGTCGCCGCCACCGTCTCGCTCGGGCTTGCCGGGTGTGGGAGCGGCGG
>JBDTSC010000150.1:0-9011 GCA_039931375.1 Ardenticatenales bacterium | reverse complement strand
ACCGGCATCCGCAAGATGTTCGACCTCGCCTCCGCCGACACGATCCAGTTCGGCTTGGGCGAGCCCGACTTTCAGCCGCCCGCCATCGCGATCGAGGCGTTCCACAAGGCGATGGTGGACGGCTACAACAAGTACACGACCCAGGCCGGCTATCCGCCGCTGCGCGAAGCGATCGCCGGGCTGTGGTCCGCCTATCTGCCCGGGCTGTCCGCCGCCAACGTGTGCATCACGATGTCCGGCACGAACGCCCTCCTGGACTGCGCGATGATCCTGGTCGATCCCGGCGACAACGTGCTCGTGCCGGATCCGGGCTTTCCGCTGTACGGCCCGCATGCGACGATCTTCGGCGGCCACGAGCGTAGCTACCGCTGCACGTTCGAGCACGAGTTCGTGCCGCAGATCGAAACGCTCGAGGCCCTCGTCGACGACCGGACGCGGGCGATCGTCGTCAACTTCCCTTCGAACCCGACGGGCGCGACGCTCACGGCCGCGCAGCGGGACACGCTGGTCGATTTTGCGCGGCGGCACGATCTCTGGATCATCACGGACGAGGTCTACGACCGGATCATCTACGATCGCCCGCACGTCAGCTTCCTGACCCCGGATTATGACAAGGTCTTGATGGTCAACAGCTTCAGCAAGACGTTCGCGATGACGGGCTGGCGCATCGGCTATGTCCTCTCGCCCCACCTGGAGGCGATGGCGCAGATCATGAAGCTCCAGTACTACGTGACCGCGTGCAGCAACGACGCGATGCAGCGCGCGGTGTTGGCCGCGCTGCAAGACGCCGCGGACTACCCCGCCCGGATGGTGACGGCGTTCCGCGTGCGACGGGATCGAATGGTCGAGCGCCTCAACGCCATGCCGGGCGTGTCCTGCCACAAGCCGGAAGGCGCGTTTTACGTCTTTCCGCGCGTGCACATCGAGGGCTGCAGCACGGAGGACATCGCGATGGCGATCCTCGCCGACGGCGTCCTGTGCAGCCCCGGCACCGCGTTCGGCGCCGCGGGCGATGGGCACCTGCGCCTGGCCTACACGACGTCGATGGCGAACATCGAGCGCGGGCTCGACGCGATCGATGGGACGTTGGCGCGGCTGCGATCCGGCGCTGTGCCGACACCGGCTTGACGGCTGCGTCGCCCCTCCCTTCCCCTACTCAGTATTCAGGCGATAGCTCCGCTTGGGCCGGTCCGATAGTCCCGTCGCTACACGAAGTCCTGTTGGTCCGCAACGGCATTGCGGCCGGATGATCCGGCGTCGAAGCGATCCGTCGCCGGATCGTTGACGGGCGCTGCGGGCGTTCGTACACTAGGCCACCCGATCGACGGCCGCCTTCGGTCTCTCGGGGTTCGCACGATGGGAGCAGTGACATGGACGGCATCGGTGTGCTCATTCCGCTCGTGATCGGCATCGGGATCGGCTTCGCGCTGACCTTGACGCTCAGTACGCCGCGCCGCCGGCCGGCGCCAATGGCCGCACCGCGTCCGCAGCGGGCGGCCGCCCCGCCGCGCTCGGTGCAGCAGGCGGCGGGCACGGATGAAGATCGGCGGGCGGAGGTCAAGCGACTGAAGGCGGAGCTCTCGGCCGCGCAGAAGGCGGCCGCCGCTGCCGCTCAGGAGCGCAGCGCGCTGATCGCCGAGCACGAGCGCGCGATCGCCCGCCTCGGGAAGTCGATCCAGGACCACAAGGCCGAAGCGGCCGAGCGCGACGTCCGGCTGCAGGCGATGCGCGAGCAGGTGGCCGCGCTCGGGGGCCGCGATCACGCGAGCCCGGCCGAAGCGCTGGAGAGCGCGGCGGCTCTGAGGGAAGATCTCGGCAAGGCGCAATCGGCCGCGGCGGCGGCGCAGAGCGCGGCCACGGAGCGGGAGCAGCGTGTCGCCAGCCTCCAGAAGGAGCTGAGCAGCGTTCGGGAGGAGCTGTCCGCCGTTCGCAAGCGGGGCGGCGAGCTCAGCCGGTCCGTCGAAGAGTTGACACCGCTGTTTGCCGAGCGCAATCGGCAGATCGCCCAGCTGGAAGAGGCCCTGCGGGACGCGAACGCGGCGCTGGCAAAGCGTCCGATGGCCGTCGCGGCGCCCGTCGCGCTCGATCCGGTGGCGGCCGAACAGGCCGCGAACGCGAAGATCCTGGCGGCCTACAAGCACGACATGGCCGTCCAGGAGGAGGCAAAGGCGTCGCTGCGCCGTGAGTTGGCCAAGAGGGATGCGCGCATTCGCGATCTGGCCGCACGCGGCGAACCGGCGCCCGTTGCGGCGTCGGCCCGCCACGTGTCGCCCAGCCCGTCGACGCCCGTCGCCGCGTCGCCCAGCCCGTCGACGCCCGTTGCTGCGTCGCCCAGCTCGTCGACGCCCGTTGCCTCGTCGCCCGTTGCCTCGTCGCCCGTTGCCTCGTCGCCCGTTGCGTCGACGCCTGCCGACGGCGCTCCCGTCAAGGCCGTGCGCGGCGAGCGCGCGGACGACCTGAAGGCGATCAAGGGCATCGGCCCCGTGTATGAGCGGATGTTGGCCAAGGCGGGCATCCGCACGTTCGCGGAGCTGGCGGACGCGGACGCTGAGCGTCTGGCCGCCGCCGTCACGAAGGACACGGGCGTACCGCCGGATGTCATGCCGTGGATCGACGAGGCGCGGTCCTACGCGTCGCAGCCATAGGTCGACCCGATTCGTCGATCGCCAACATCGACATCGGCCGCGGTCCTTGATCGTCGGGCTTGCGGGTCGCCGACGTCGCGGAGCCGGAGCGCGGCGATGGTCGGCCGAGACCGACGGTCAGCGGAGAAGCGCTTCCAGGAAGAACAGCACCGCCGCGGTCGCGACGCCGGCGGCCAGATCGTCCAGCAGGACGCCCCAGCCGCGGCCGATCCGCTCAAACCGGCGGATCGGCCACGGCTTCCAGACGTCGAAGACGCGAAACAGCACGAAGATACCGACGAACGCGGCCCACGAGGGCTGAGCCGGCCGGAGCGCGGCCAGCCAGACGCCGGCCGCCTCGTCCAGAACGAACGACCGAGGGTCCTCGTCGCCCGTCGCCGCGGTCATGGCGCGGGCGGCGACGGGGGCCGCGGCGGACGCGACGAGGAACAGGGCAAGCACCAGGACGCTGTATGACCCGGCGGGCAGCGCGGCCGCGACGAGCACCGCCGCAAGCGAGGCGGCCGTGCCGGGGGCGATCGGAACACGGCCGAGGCCGCCGAGCGTGCCGACGGCGAGGGCCAGTCGTGCGCTCCGCGTCGGCGACGGCGCGGCGGGGGGGCGCTCCGTCATCGAACGTCCGTCGGCTCGTGCCCTGACCTACAGCGCCAATCCGTGCGCGGCGGACATCGCCTTGCGCACGTAGAACCAGCCGGAGTAGAGGGTCAAGGCCAGCGTGGCCCAGATCACGGCGCGGATCGCCCAGACGAACCAGAGGGCATGGGCGCCCGTGGCCAGCATCAGCAGCAGGCCGGAGATCGCGACGACCTGCAGAACCATCTTGTACTTGCCGGGCCGTTCCGCCTGGAAGTTGATCCCCTCGCTCTCCATCCAGCCCCGAATGCCGGTCACCAGGAACTCGCGCGACACGATGACCACGACCATCCACGGCGCGAGCAGCGCCCGCGACTCGGGGATGACGGTCAGCAGGACCAGCGCGCCGGCGACCACGACTTTGTCCACGAACGGATCGGCGATCCGGCCGAAGACGGTGACGATGCCGCGGCTGCGGGCGAGGTGGCCGTCCAGGGCGTCGCTGATCGTCGCCACGAGGAACAGGACGAGGCTGACCCAGAGGCCGGTCGACCGTCCGCCGGGCCAGGCGCCGGACTCGACCATCGCCAGCGTGACCAACGCGACGAGCCCAACGATCAATCGCGCCATCGTGATCCGGTTGGCGATGTTCAATCGCGCCATACTACTCGATCCCGTCGGGTGCCCGGCCGCACGCGCGCGGCGGCCGCCTTGCGCCCACTCGGCGCGGCGACGACCAAGAGTGTAACACGGGCGGCGCCGCGGGCCGATGCCCGCGAACGCCATCCGACGCGCCTGCCTGCGACGGCGCAGGGTGGGTGCAGTGCTCCGTGCGGCGTGGTCTGGGGCCGATCGCGGTCATCGCAGCAGCGTCTGCGACCGGTCCGGGCCGACGCTGATCACGGATATCGGCACGCCGACGAACCGCTCGACCTGATCCACGTATGCGCGGGCGGCGCTGGGCAGCTGATCGACGCTCGTGCAGCCGTCCAGCGGCGCATCGATCGGCGCGCAGGACGTGTACACGGGCTCGCAGCGCGCCAGGTCAGAGGCGAGCGCCGGCAGCACGTCCGTGGTGTGCCCGTCCAGCCGGTACGCACATGCGATCTTCAGCTCGGGCAGCGTGGCCAGCACGTCCAGCAGCATGAGCGCGATCCGGGTCGCACCCGTGAGGCGCGCGGTGTGGCGCAGCGCGACGGCGTCCAGCCAGCCGCAGCGGCGCGGCCGGCCGGTCGTGGTGCCGTACTCATGGCCCCGCTCCCGAAGCAGCGCACCCAGCGCGTTGTCCTGTTCGGTCGGCATCGGCCCCGCGCCGACGCGGGTCTGGTACGCCTTGGCGATGCCGACCACCTCGTCGGCGCCGCCGGCCAGGCCGGTGCCCGAGCCGATGCCGAGCGCCGTCGTCTGGCTCGCGGTGGCATACGGGTACGTGCCGTGGTCCACGTCCAACAGGCACGCGTTGGCGCCCTCGAACAGGATGCGCGTGCCGGCGGCCGACGCCGCGTACAGGCGCGCGGCGGTGTCGGTGACGATCGGCCGCAGCGCCTCGGCGTCCGCAACGACCGCGGCGTCGATCGCGCTTGCGTCGAACGGCTCGAACGGCGCGCCCGAGAGGCCGGCCAGGGCGCGGAGCGTCGCGTTCTTCAGGGACGCGATCCGTTCGATCCGCGCGGCGCGGTCCGGCGCGTACAGGTCCGCGACGCGCACGGCGGTCGTGCGCAGCGCCTTGTCTGCGTAGCACGGCCCGATGCCGCGGCCTGTCGTGCCGACCGCCGCCGCGGCGCCCGCCGCGTGGGCCGCCGCCGCCTCGTACAGCGCGTCCTCGACGCGGTGCCACGGCATCACGACGTGCGCCCGATCGGACAGCCAGATGCGGCCCACCGTGCGCACGCCGGATGACTCGAGACCGGCCAGCTCGGCGCGCAGCGACGCGAGGTCGATCACGACGCCGTTGCCGATGATGTTGTCCGTCGAAGGGTGCAGGATGCCGCACGGCACGAGGTGCAGCGCGTGCCGCACGCCGTCCACGACGACGGAGTGGCCGGCGTTCGCGCCGCCGTTGAAGCGGGCGACGACGCCATGCCGTGCGGCGAGCCAATCGACGATCTTGCCCTTGCCCTCGTCGCCCCACTGCAGGCCGACGACGGCCGTGCGCGGCGCGGCTTCGAGCCAGGCGGGGAGGTGCTGGGTGGACAGGTGCTGGGTGGACGGGGACTGCGTGGACAGAGACTGGGTGGACAGGGACTTGATGGACAAAGAGTGTGTTGACGAGGCAGGGGAAACGTGGCTGTCGTGGTCGGGTGCGGTGATCGGACGGTCGGACGTGGGCATCGCTCGCCTCCATGGCGTACGGGCCGCCGGCAGCGCGGTGGGACGCCGTGGCGCGCCATCGTGCATGGACGGACCGGGTTCGAGCTTCGCCTTCTGCCGCCCGCGCGCCCGGCGGCGATCCGCGCCCCGCTTCGCGGGGAGCGCTCGCATCGAATAGCATTGCGCGCTGACAGCGAGGTTAGCATTCCGGACGCCAGACCGCCTAGAATCGCAGCCCATGTCTACCGAAACGACCGTCATCCTTGTCCGAGACGTGCGCGCGCACATCAGCGAAGGGCATCCCTGGCTGTGGGCCGAGTCCTTGCAGCTGCGCACCGACATCGCCACCGGGACGACGGTTGACATCGTGTCGCCGGACGGCCAGTTCCTCGGCCGCGGCCTGTGGGACGCCCGATCGCCGCTCGCCGTCCGCCTCTGGACGCGCACGGCGGGCGAGGCGATCGACGCCGCCCTCGTTCACAGCCGCGTGGAGGCGGCGTGCGCCCGCCGTCGCCGAGACGTACCGCTGGACCGCACCGACTGCCTGCGGCTCGTCCACGGCGAGGCGGATCACATGCCCGGCCTCATCGCCGATCGCTACGCCGACGTCGCGGTGGTCCAGGCGGACACGCCGGCCGTGCACCACCTCCTGCCCGCGTTCGCCGACGCGCTGTGCACGGCGGTCCCGGCGCTGCACCACGTGATCTATAAGCCGCAGCGCCGGCAGCAAGGCGACGAGGCATCCGTGCGCGCCCTGCGCGGCGAGCTGCCGATCGGACCGGTGCGCGTAATGGAGAACGGCCTGCGCTTCGACGTCGACATCGTGCGTGGGCACAAGACGGGCGCGTATCTCGATCAGCGCGACAACCGGCGCCGGATCGGCGCGATGGCGCGCGGGCAGCGCGTGCTCAACCTCTATTCGTACACCGGTTGGTTCTCCGTCGCCGCCGCAGCCGGCGGCGCGGCGGCCGTCACGAGCGTCGACGTCGCGGCCGGCGCGATCGAGGCGGCGCGTCGGAACCTCGCGATCAACGGCTTCGACCCCCGTTCGGACGCGCTGCCGTGCGTCGTGGACGACGTGCAGCACTGGCTGGAGATCCACCCGGAGCCATGGGACATCATCATCCTCGACCCGCCGAGCATGGCGACCTCCGCGGCGGCCTCGGATCGGGCCGCGGCCGCCTATCGCCACCTGAACGCGCTGGCGATGTCGCGCACGAAGGCCGGCGGCACGCTGCTCACGAGCAGCTGTTCGTCGCACATCGACGAGCGCACGTTCATGCGAATCGTCGACGACGCCGCCCGCCGCCGCGGCGCGCGGGTGCGGTTCGTGGGCCGCTACGGCGCCGGCCCGGATCACCCGACGCCGCGCTGGTTTCCCGAGGCGCGCTACCTCACGACCCTCCAGGTCGTGGTCGACGATCCGGGCCAAACACGGCAAGATTGGCCCGCCCGACGCCCGCACGAGCAACGCGCCGACGGGCGCCCACCCCGCCCTGGCGACCGAGGCCCCTCCGCCCCGGCAGCGCCCCCGAAAGGACGTCCCAGTGGCCCTCCTCGCCAACGCCCCGGATCCCCATATCCAAGCGCACCACGGCCCGACCGACCGGGTCAATCGGATCGGCCGGATCGGCCAAGTCGTCCTGGCCGCACGGACCGACCTGGGCGACCGAACCAGCCGGATCGGCCGTCTCGTCCTGGCCGCACGGATGGCCCCGGGCGACCGAGCCAGCCGGGTCGACCGCCTCGGCCGGGCGGATCGGATCGGCCTGCGCCGACGGGTCCGGCGCGCCGGCCTCGCCGCGATGGCGACGGCGGCGCTCCTCGGCAGCCTGACAGGCAGCCGGGTCGGCCGAACGGCGGCGGCGGCGCCGGCCGCCGCCCCTGACCGCGCGTTTCGCGAGTGGCGCTGCGACGCCCAAATGGGGTTGCTGTGCGGCGGCATCGACTTCACGGCCGTCGATTTCCCAACGCCGCAGATCGGCTGGGCCATCGGTCCGGGCGGCGTCGCACGGGCCGTGGACGGCGCGTGGGCGCGGGTCACCATGCCCGACGGGGCGTCCTTCCGCACGCTGGACATGACGTCCGCGGACGAAGGTTGGTTCGGCGGCACGGGCGCGGACGTCCTGCACTACGCCGCCGGGCGTTGGGAACGCCAGCCGCTGCCGCTGCCCACGGACATCCGGGCGATCGCGATGCAGAGCGCGGACGCCGGGTGGTTGGCCGGCCAAACGGAGGAGAACGGCAACGGTCGTCTGTTCCGCTATGACCGCGCCGGCGGCTGGCAAGCGATCGACGGCCTGCCCGTGACGCGCGGTCTCTACGCGCTGGCGGTGGCGGGTGACGAGGGCTGGGCGGTGGGAGCGCAGGGTACGGCGCTGCGCTGGCACGGCGGGAAGTGGCAGTCGGTGCAGACCGGGTTGTCGGCTGCCCTCAACGGCGTGGCCGTGTTCAGCGACCGCGAAGCGGTGGCGGTCGGCGGGAACGGCACCGTCGCCGAGTGGAACGGACAGCGTTGGCAGTCCGTCGACGGCAAGACGAACGCCACGCTCCTCAGCCTGGCGATGCCCCGCCGTGATCTCGGATGGGCGGTGGCGGACGACGGCGCGTTGATCCGCTACGACGGCGTGGCGTGGGCGCTGGCTGACAATGCCACGACGGGCGTCGCGCGGGCGCTGGCGGTGGCGCGCACCGCGCCGGAGGACGTGTGGGCGCTCGGCCGGCGCGGGACGGTGCTCCACTTCGACGGCGGCGCATGGCACGGCGTGTACGTACCGCTGGCGGCGGACTTCAACGACGTGGCGATGGACAGCCCGACATCGGCCTGGGCCGTCGGGATCCGCGGCGCGATCGCCCGCTGGGACGGCGCGCGGTGGCAGGCCGTCGAGAGCCCGACGGAGGCGACGCTCATCGCGGTGGACGTGCCGTCGGCCGACGTGGGCTGGGCCGTCGGCGAGAGCGGCGTGATCCTGCGATTCGACGGGCGCGCCTGGCGGCGCTCCGATCGCCCGACGACGAGCACGCTGCACGACGTCACCGCCGTCGGCGCGGACGAGGCGTGGGCGGTCGGCGACAGCGGCGTGATCGTCCACTACGTGGACGGGGCCTGGTCGCTCGCCGAGAGTCCGACGTCCGAATCGCTGCGCGGCGTCCGGTTCGCGGACGGCGCCACGGGCGCGGCGGTTGGGACCACAGGCGCCATCCTGCGCTACGCGGATGGCCACTGGACGGCCGACCGGCCGCTGGGCGGCGGCGCGCTGACCAGCGTGGCGCTCAGTTCCCCGACGGACGGCTGGGCTGTCGGCGAGGGCGGTTCGGTGCTGCGGCTGTACCGCGGCCGCTGGGAGGGCTGGCCGTCCCCGACGGGCGTCGACCTGACCGCGGTCGAGGCGTTTGGGGGCGAGGCGTGGGCGGTGGGCCAGGACGGTACGATCCTCATGCTGGGTGGCGAGGACTGGAAGGTCTGGCCCCGCTTCTTCGGGG